>JAJRUA010000346.1 GCA_024278035.1 Planctomycetota bacterium
CTCATTCGCTACGGAACCGAGAAGCATTTTCTTGATAGCGGCGCTCAATTTCAGCAACCACCCGCTCTAGCTTGGCAATGTCACTTTCGAGCAAATAGGGCTTTAGCCGTTCTAGAACTCGTCCGGAGGAGACCCCTGATTTTTGGAGGAGGCCGGCAATATCGCCATCGTAGATTCTCACTTTGTCCAATTGCCCCTGACGATACAAAGAGGGCAAAGCGTAGAGTTTCAGGAGTAGTAAACCTTCTGCTGTTACGCAAGCTACTTCACGGTCAGCGAAATGCTGCTTCGTCACTTCGCTTTTCGCAATCGTAGCAAATGGCTCTTCGTCGGCAAGCAAGATATCGACTTGTAGATCATCAAGGTGTGCCCGAACAAACGGCTTGTTTGGACTCTTCGATGCGTAGCTCTGGTAAACGCTCAAGGTCGGCACGGGAGAGGATGAGATCAATGTCCTGTGTGTTGCGACCTTCCACATAGGCGAGCATCGCAATGCCTCCAATCAGAACGTAATCGACCTTTCGCTCTTCAAGCAAATCGAACAGCTTACCGACCGACGAAAAAAGCTCATTGAGGTCCATCTGCGTCACCCGTTCGTTATTTTTTAGATCAAAGGCGACGCCGTAGACGACTGTCTCAGCAATGCCAAGTGGACAGGCGGGGTTAAGGGGAGATGGGGGCATTTCCTTATAATAGCCGAGGCACTGTACCTTTCTACGGCAGTAAATGGCCGCAAATTCGATAGAACCGATACCCCGGTAAACCGAATCGCGGCCCGCCGCACCACTTGGGGCGTGCTAGGCTTGGATACCCTTTCCCGCCTGCCCGAGCTTGCTGTTATGCCTTCCCCTCAATTTTCTCGCCCTGGATTCTCTCTGCTGGAATTGCTGGCTGTTGTGGCGATTCTAGGGATCCTCGCTGCGGTCATCGTGCCGCGAGTTACCGCTAATTCTGACAACGCGAAAGAGCAGCTTTGCCAACATAATCAGGGGCAGCTCAATGCGATGATCGAGCGCTATTATCTCAGGGAGGGGGCCCTCCCTAGTGAGGTCGAAGATATGGAAGGAACAGGGGAAGAGATTCTTCCTGGCACAACTCCGGTTTGCCCGATCACCGGTGCTGGTTACACGATTGATGCGGCGACGGGGCGTATTGAGCGACACGTGCTAAATGGGAGTCATTCGCCCTAGGTACGCAACTTTGCCACGTACCGTGGTCGTGGACGCCACGGCTCTCGCTCGTGGCGAGCTTCTTTACACTCCTGCAAACCCGCGCAAGTCCGCCTCCATTGCGTCGAGCCGTTTCTCCAAGTCGGAGAGCGTCTCTTGCATATCGTGCAATTGCTCGGCAGGGGTGAAGCCGAACAGGTAGAACTTGATCTTTGGCTCGGTGCCACTCGGACGGCAGGCGACATAATTGCCATCGATGGAAAGGTCGAGCATGACCAAGTCGCCGGTCGGACCTTCGAGGGGCGACTTTTTTCCCTCCGCGGTCTTTTCGTTCGTCAGGTAATCTCGTACCTGAATAACTTGGGCCCCGCCAATTTCCGCCGGCGGCTCGGCACGGAACTTGGCCATCACCTCTTTCATTCGCGTCATCCCTTCGCTGCCAGGCATCTGCACGTTGAGGGTCCGCTCAGCATGGGCGCCGTGCTGCCAGAAAAGGGCTTCGAGCTTTTGGTGCAATGTCTGGCCTTCGGCTTTGAGCTTCGCTGCCATTTCTGCCGCCAACATCGCGGCCAGCGCCCCATCCTTATCACGTACGTAAGCCCCCGCCATGTAGCCGTGCGACTCTTCCGTACCAAACACAAACCGCTCAGGCCCGTTGGCATCGATCGCCCCGGCAATCCACTTGAAACCGACCAGCAAGTCCGAAATAGTCCGAATGCCAAACGAATCGCCAATGCGGCGCGTCAACTGTGTCGTGACCAACGTGATGATATTAAAATGCTCAGGCGTAAGCGTTCCTTGCCGCGTTTCCAAGACATAATCCGCCATAAGGGCACCGATTTGGTTGCCGGAAATGGTACGCCATTCACTTGTTTCCCCGCCCCCGTTTTCGGGGGAGGGGGAGTAGGTCAACGGAGCAGCTAACCCAATTCGGTCGCAATCGGGGTCCGAAGCAATGCACAGGTCGGCTCCTGCTTCTTTCGCCCGTTCAATGATTGCATCGAAGACGACCGGTCGCTCAGGGTTCGAGACATGTCCCGGCACGTTCGGAAAATCAGGGTCCGGCTTGGCGTGGGGGCCGAAGACTTCGACCTCCGTGAACCCATCGCGCTCGAGCACCGGGGTGACTGCCGTGCATCCGACGCCATGCAGTGGCGAGTAAATAATTTTAAGATCACGCGGCCCGGGCGTCGCTTGGGTCAAGACGGCGTCGATGTAAGCGGTGTCGATCTCTTCTTCGCAGAATACAATTTTTCCGTCGGCGACCGCTTGATCAAAATCGGCCCGGCGGATTTCTTGACAGTTCATCACCCGATCGATGATTCCCGCATCGTGGGGCGGCAAGATTTGTCCACCCGTGGACCAATAGACCTTCACCGCATTGTCGCTCGGCGGGTTGTGGCTGGCAGTGACCATGATGCCACAGCTTGCCCGCTTATGACGCACGGCGTACGACAGTTCGGGCGTACTCCGAAAGCCTCGTAAGAAGTGAACCGTAAACCCGGCGGCGACCATCACCTCAGCACACAGCTTGGCAAACCGTTCGCCATTGTGGCGTGTATCGCGGCAAATGGCACACGACAGGTTGGCCCCGTCGCCCAGGGTCGCCTTCACATAGTCGGCCAATCCTTGGGCACTCTCGCCGATGGTCCGGTCGTTGATCGCGTTGGACCCAAACGGGTGCATCTTGCCGCGACGTCCGCCGGTGCCAAAGGGAATAACCGTCCAGAAGACATCATCCAGCGTCTGCCAGTTGCCCGCTCCGATCGCCTCAGCCACCAGCGGGGCGTAGTCCGCGTAACGTGATTCGGTGAGCCAAGCCGTCAGATTTTTTACAGCCGTGGCAGATATTTTATCGCCAGCGGCGGCTTCTTTGACTTGAGCGAGGAGGGCGTCGGTATTCATGGGGGAGTGTATGGTTAGGTAAAAAAGTTTCCGCAGTAAAACGAAAAGTCATCGTTGAGGAAATAGCCCCTGGCGCAAGCCGGGGGTTAAGCCCTAGGAACCCCCGGCTTGTGCCGGAGGCTAATCTCTCTTTTGGTAAGACTTGGTAGTCCCCTCGAAAAAATCCATTTGGAGGGAGTAGAATAACACGATGCCTCATTCCACGCTAAGCCTCACCCTGCTGTTGTTTGCCGTCCTCCCCGTGGGGGCGGAACAGCCCCCTCGTGCCCGACCCCCAGAGTTTACCGACGCGGACCGGGCTCCGTTCTTTGACGATGCCCTGGGGACACTCGTTGGCGACCAGCCCGATTATTCCTTGCAAGCGAAGGCCGATCCTACTGCCACCACCGGTATCGCAGCCTCTGGAAATACTCTTCCTTGGTCCGATCTGGTCGATGCCGACACGATTGAAACGGAGATCAAACGCCAATCGACGCGACTCTCCGAAGCGACCCGTTCGGCGACATTTTTCAAAGCCATTGGTCACGAAACGGCAAGCGACGCGCTCGGCTTCGTCGCCCTCTTGTTCGCGGTCACCGCGGAACACACGGGCGAACCCCGTTGGCACAAAGAAGCGGCGGGGCTTTGCCAATGGTTCGCCACGTCGCTCGATGTCGCCGACGACACAACGGACGAAGCCTTTGCGATTGCCCAATCTCGGGCTGCCGACTTGACGGACCTTATACGAGGAGGCAGGCCCGAAGTGCCCAAGGCTGAACCGCTAACCGATTGGAGCGAACTCACGTACC
>JAJRUA010000034.1 GCA_024278035.1 Planctomycetota bacterium
ATCAGCCCTCAGACGGCGGGGCGAAGGGCTGATGCGAGGGCGACGGCGGAGGGGCTAGCCAACCTTTTTGCGTATACAAATATCTATGCAATCCGTGTGTTTTGACTCCCTTAGTGTTCTGATACTCAGTTTACAAGCACCGTTAAACCACTGGAAACACCGTGTAAAAAGGTTAAATCCTCCAATTCAGCCGATATCTACCCACCGATTTTGGTGAGGAGGCCTTGTTTAAAAAGCGACGTCGGCGATATGAGCCGACGCCGCTTGTGCGTTTTGTTGAAAAATAGACAAGCAACTTAATTTTCGGTATTCAAATCCACCCGCTAAACCTGATCTTCTGTTGGTAGGACCGTCGCTTTCCTAGCGCATCGGTCCACCGAAAAAATTGCTTGAGTCGATTGGGCTACCCGACTTCTTTTTCGTCGATCCAGCTCATCATCTTACGCAGACGCCGGCCGACTTGCTCGACTTCGTGGCGTTGCTCGTTGCGGCGGGTTGCCTTGAAGCAGGGGGCTCCCGCTTTGTTCTCAAGCATCCAGTCGCGGGCGAAACGGCCTGATTGAATGTCGTCCAAGATGCGCTTCATCTCGGCCTTGGTCTCGGCTGTGACGATGCGTGGACCCGACTTGTAGTCGCCGTACTCGGCCGTATTGCTTACGCTATAACGCATGTAGCTGAGGCCGCCCTGGTAAAGGAGATCGACGATCAGCTTCACTTCGTGCAAGCACTCAAAGTAAGCCATCTCGGGCTGGTAGCCCGCTTCGACGAGGGTCTCAAAGCCAGCCTTGATAAGCTCGCTAATGCCGCCACAAAGAACGGCCTGCTCTCCAAAGAGGTCGGTCTCTGTCTCTTCGGCAAAGCTCGTCTGGATCACCCCGCCGCGTGTTCCGCCAAGACCCTTGGCATAGGCCATGCCGATCTTGAAAGTGGAGTCACTCGCCCCTTCGCCCAAAGCGATAAGGCAAGGCACCCCGCCATCGGCAACAAACTCGCTACGAACCAAATGGCCTGGGCCCTTGGGGGCGACAAGCAACAGGTCGATCCCTTTGGGAGGTTCGATCAGGCCAAAGTGGATGTTAAAGCCGTGCGAGCACATCAGCACATTGCCCGGCGATAGATTGGGGGCGATATCGCTCTTGTAGACTTCGGCTTGAATTTCGTCGGGCAAAAGCAGGTTAATCACGTCGGCCTGCTGGGTCGCTTCAGCAGCAGAGACGGGCTCGAAGCCGTGCTCTTTCGCCAAATCGTAGTTCGCTCCGCCTGGACGCTGGCCAACGACAACCTTCACGCCACTGTCGCGCAAGTTTTGGGCATGGGCATGGCCTTGTGAGCCGTAGCCAATAATCGCTACGGTCTTACCCTTGAGGTCGTTTAGGTCAGCATCGGCGTCGTAATAAATCTTGGCGGGCATGAGAGGGCTGGTGAGTTAGGGTTGACTGGTGTTTGTTGGAAAAGAATGCAGAATTGGGAATGCGGAATAGCAATTGTGTTGCGGAAAAAGACTTTGACTTTTATTCTGCAATCCGCAATCCCAATTCCGCATTCGTTAGTTGCCGTTGCTTGGCTGGCCGACGAGGGGGCGATCGACGCTTCGGAGCATGGCGATTCGGCCCGTGCGACAAAGTTCGAGAATGCCGAACGGGCGCATCATATCGACAAACGCTTGGACCTTTTTCTCTTGGCCCGAGAGCTCAATCATCATTTCGTCAGGCGAAACATCCACCACGCGGCCACGGAAGATGTTGGTTAGTTCACGAATCTCGGTCCGATTCTCAGGAGCAGCCTGGACCTTGATAAGCATCAAGTCGCGCTCAACGTGATCTTGCCCACTAATGTCATCCACGCGGACCACAGTGACGATCTTTTCAAGTTGCTTACGAACCTGCTCAAGGACCTTGTCATCGCCGACGACGACAAAGGTCATCCGAGAGAGTTCAGGCTGCTCGGTCTCGCCAACGGCAAGGCTATGGATATTGTAAGCTCGTGAAGCGAGCATGCCGGCGACGTGGGCTAACACGCCGGGCACGTTTTGAACAAGGGCCGAAAGAACGTGGCGCATGGCAGTTTTTTGGGGGGGAGTCGGGCTTACTGTGGGGCCCACGCTGTGTGACCCACTAAAAAGCAAGGAATCTAGCCCAGTAATCGTAATCTCCGCTACGCCCTCCCGCAAGCAGTGGAACGGCTAGCGGGGGCGGCAGGATGCTAGTCGCCCGTTTATTGGGGTCGTTTCCCCCTGAAAAAAGGAGGAGTTTGTCACTCTACAGCCGGTGGAGACTGGCGTACCCTTCTGCTGAGCCTAAGGTCCATCCTGCCCCGATGGATTCTCATTTCTGGGAAAACAAGCAGGGGTGTGGCAGGGGAAAGCGTGGGCACAAAAACCCGACCTCTACCCGCATCTTACCGGCTCGAAGACCCACGCCGTTCGCAGGAAGTACGACGGAACGAACCGCCTCACGCGAGTCTCCTCTGAATACGAGAATGAGATAACGCTGGTAAAACAGGCCAACCAGTACGATGGCCTCAATCGCCGGATCGTCCGTGATGAGACGGGCGACGGTGGTGAATTACGCCATTTTTACTACAATCGCCAGTGGCAGGTGCTCACCGAGGCCGACGGCACAGGTGCGGCAACCGCCATTTACAGCTACAATCCTAACTACGTCGATTCGGTGGCGGTGCGGATGACCCCGACGAGTGGGCATTTTTACACGCACGATGCGCTGTTCAATGTCACGTCGATGGTCGATGAAGCGACCGATTCGATCGTCGAACGCTACAGCTACACGCCCTACGGCGAAGCAACCGTGCTGGATGCTAGCTTTTCGCCCGTGGCGGCAAATAGTGTCTTCGGTAACGAGCTTCTCTACACTGGAAGAAGAGTTGACCCCGCGACTGGGTTGCAGCTCAATCGGAATCGGTTCTACCACCAGCAGTTGGGGCGGTGGGTCAATAGGGATCCGATTGGGTACCTTGCGGGTAATGCCAACCTGTATGGATACGTGGGTGGGATGCCGACGTATTATGTCGATCCGTATGGTACGAAAGGAATTCACCAGAGTCGTTACCATATCAAAACGAAAGGCGGACGAGAATACGATGGAACAAAAGGAGGGGAATTGAGAGACGATTTAGGTGATATTGCCGCCAACGATGATAAAATATGCAAGTGTGATATCAAGGGGCATGGTGGACCTGATGGAATCTCAGGTAACTCCGGAACGGCAGATGACACACTATTCGAGCTAAATAAACAAAAAAGTAGAGTGCAAACTGGGGGCTATGGAGCGTAACCGTTCACGGGTCGCGCATACACTAAACTCTAAGTGTACAGGCAATAGCAGTACGATCGGAACCTGGGCAGCTAGCATGGATGGCTTGGTGTACAAGTCGGAATGAATCTCGCCATTTACAGCAAGG
>JAJRUA010000347.1 GCA_024278035.1 Planctomycetota bacterium
ATCGACCCACGCGACCATGAGCAACGCTCCGCCCTGCCCGATTTGTGGAGTGGCGAGGGAATCATCGCACGCATTAGCAGCCGGATGCAACTCGAACAAATTCGAGAACGCTCCGTCCCAACCGTCAACATAGATACCCTCTACGAAGGGCTTGAGGGTATCTATGATGTGATCACCGACGACACCCAACGAGCCGAGGTAGCCCTCGCCCATATGCGAGATCGTGGCTTCGAGCGATTTGCCTATTTCGCCCCTCCAAGCCGCCATTATTCCACAAAACGAGGACGAGAATTCATCGCAGCCGTCAAGCGGGCCGGTTTCGAGTGTCGAGAGTATAAACCGGGCTATCGCGTTGGACGAAAGATCGGCTGGGAAGAACAACAACGCCGCGTAAGTGGCTGGCTCGAGTCGCTTCATTTCCCCGTTGCCATTTTCGCAGTCGATGCACAACGTGGCAGGCAACTCGCTGAGGTTTGTCATGTCCGACAAATACGGGTACCAGACCAAGTCGCTATCTTGGCTGGCGACAACGATGAGCTTATGTGTGATGTCTGTACCCCACCCCTTTCAAGCGTTTCTATCGCCGGCCAACGGATCGGCTACGAAGCCATGACGCTGCTCGACAGCTTAACTCAAGGGCAACAGCGAGCTCACCAGCCTCGCATGATTCCTCCCGAAGGGGTCATTAGCCGTCAATCGACCGACATCCTAGCCATCGACGACGAAACCGTCGTCCGCGCCTTACGCTTCATTCGAGCGCACGCTTCCCAAGACATTGTCGTCAAAGATATCTTGCGAGAAATCCCGGTCTCACGCCGATGCTTAGAAATCCAATTCCGAAAATTCCTCGGCCGATCTCCCGCGGAAGAAATCCGACGCGTCCGACTCGAAAAAGGTTGCGAGCTACTAGCCCGTTCAACCATGTCGATCAGCGAGATCGCCACTTCCTGCGGATTCTCAAATGCCACCCGCTTCGGAGTCGCATTCCGAAAGAGGTTCGGCCAAACCCCGCTGGCCTACCGAAAACAAATGGTAAAAGGCTAAAAACCGTCGCGTTTTGCAGGCTTCCTACGGTTGAGCTACGCCTCCGAATCGTCTCGGAATCCAGATTCTTGCGCGTAATCGATAAATTTATGCGCACTATTTGCTCAGAAGTTTTGCTGCTCCACGTTATTATGGAAGTAGAAGAGGGGCCACAAAACCTTCGATCGGCCTTGCCCCCTTCGCCCCGTGACCTTCCATCTCAATTTCTACCCACTGCAATTGGTGGAATAGTATTCCCGAGACAACAATTACACTCCAGAGGGAAATGAATCTCATGAAACTACAGATCGTTACCGCGTCGATTTTCTCGATCGCCCTAGCCTCCTTGGCCCAGGCCGATGTGAGCATCGTTTCCGAAAATTTTGACTCCTACGCAACCCAGGGGGCCTTTGAAACAGTTTGGCGGCCCGATTCTGGTACTGGCTACAACCCCATTGCCGGAACCAATGGCATTCTTGTTCCCAACCTTTCTGCAGGACTCACTCCGCCGAATGACGACCCCGCAGGCATTCAAGGCCAGGGAGTAAACATTAGCGTCGGAATCAACGAGTACGACAACGACAACAACCCCGCGACCGAGCCTTTTCAACTTGTCCCCTCTGCCACCCAGTCGATCCAGTTTTCGGGCGACATCTTTAGCGACATCGCGGGCAACAAGCGAGTCTCGATCGGCTTAAGAAACGATACCGTGCAACGTGCCTTCGGCGTTTTTGGTTACAACTTCATTGAGCTTGGCCAGTATCAAGCAGCCACCTACGATCCCACGTTACCTGGACCCTCGCCTGAAGATCAGCCGGTTACAGACTTTGCCTACCGAATGACGCTTTTTGATTCCGGCTCCTTTGGATTGCCCCTTCAGCAAATGCCGAACTGGCAATACTTTCCGCTCGACATTGTTCTCGACACAAAAGATAGCGCCGGCTTGCCAAACCCGGATGGCCTGGTCACTCCTGTGGATATCGGCGAGGGTTGGCATCGTTATACCGCAACTATCACAACAACCACGGTCACTCTAGAGCTCGACCTCTATCGGGATGGCCTAACAAACTCCGAAGCAACCGAGGGAGTAGGCTCCCCTGGTGTCGATTCCACGGTAACTTGGACCATCGCTCCCACCAATGAAGAGGCCGGCGATGGATTCGACTTCGACCCGTTTACTAGCCTCCGAATCGGCTCGCCTTCGGGCATTGGCACAGTCAACGAGGCGGTTGTCGATAATATCAACTTAGACCTAATCGATGTGTTGGCCGCTACCAACGCCGATTTCGATGGCGATCTCGCAATCGATGGAAACGATTTCCTCATCTGGCAAAGAGGCTTCGGCTTGGCCAGCCAGGTCGACAATTCCAATGGCGATGCCGACGGAAGCACCGTCATCGATGCCGCTGACCTCACCGTTTGGAATGGCCAATACGGCGGTGCTGCCCCGCTTCAAGCGGGCTCGGCCCTCGCCGCAGTCCCCGAACCTACAACCGCCTCTTTGAGCCTCTTGGCTCTGATGGGCATTACGGCCTTGGCAAGGAAACGCAAGTAATTTTTGCTTCGAGAATTTCATCCCGCTTCGCACGCTCCAGGCTTGCGGAGCGGGTTTTTTGATTTATTCAAACGCAAGCGAGAGCGAATACACGATGCAAAATCCTTCTCTTTTTTCGGCGATGCTCCTCACCCTGATTAGCTTTGCTCAAGTTGCCAACGCTCAGTTCGATGCCTTGCCTAACATCAACGTCACGGGTTCGGGCTTCGTTTCCACCGAATCCGACTACGTGCCGAACGTCGTCAAGTGCGAAAACGGCTTGGCTAGCTTCGAGGCACTCAAGGCTCAAGCGGTCTCGGCCCGTACGTTTGCCTATTACAAAATGGATCTACAAGGATTCATCAACGATGGCACTAGCGATCAAGTCTATAGTTGCGCTGGCAGCGCGGGAATAATCCATCAGCAAGCCGCACAAGCAACCGAAGGCGAAATCCTCTACGTCCGAGACAACCTGGGCGGTACCCAGGAAGACGTGCTCATCGCTTCCTTCTATGTCGCCGGAGCCATTCCTACCGCAGCTTTCGATCCCAACAGCCCCGGCATCATTGTCGAGCCGGGCGACTCCGATCCTACTAACACAGAACAATGGGTTACCTATACCTACGATAGCGGGGTTTTTGGACGCTTCAATCCTGGCACTCCCCTGGGATTTCAAGGAATACCCTCAAACCCAAACTGGCCCA
>JAJRUA010000348.1 GCA_024278035.1 Planctomycetota bacterium
ACGGTTGAAAAGCAGCGCCGCCTTACTCGCACGGCTCTCTCGTTCCTGAAGACGCACGATCTGATGGAGCACCCGGCGCGTTTCGACGTGGTGGCGATCCATTGGCCGAAAGAAGCACGGAAGCCAATGTCCGTCGATCACATAGAAAATGCCTTCGAGGCGTTCGGTGGTTAGGCGATCAATCTAAGTCTTTTGGCTTCTGACTAGCGTGCCGGAAATCGAGAACGCGAACCATTTTTTCCTCTTCATCGACTCGGTAGAGGAACAAACAGCGGTCCACCATTAACATGCGAATTGTGAGAGGGTGCTGATCGTTCTCGGGAGCAGGCGGACATTGATTCGGGAAGTTTCTGAGCGTTTGCAGAGCGTCAATCGCCTTCTCTAACCACCGCATTGCAACGAGGGGCGATTGCTTCTGGACAGCAATGTACTCCACGAAGCGGTCCAACGCCCCATACGCTTCGGGCGAGACGATGAGGTGATACGTCATGCGTCGGTTTGCAATCCGTGCTTTAACGCAATGCGACGAAGAGCCTCTTCGACTTCGATGCCATTGCCTGCGTCAATTGACGCATCGGCTTGCTTCAATTTGGCAACGCTCTCGCGGAGTTCAGATTCGCTGAGTGTCCCACGAGGATCGACGGTAGATTCTTCGGCCATCGCCGCCATCAATGCAGCAACATCTTCGTAACCGGCTGCGGTAGCCCGTACGGCAAGTTTTTCGTACTGTTCGTCAGGGATTTGTATTTGCATGCTTCTATTCTGACACGCTCGGCGACTAAAAGTCAAAGAGAAAATGCTTCTATTGCCTTAACGATTCGCTCTGTGCGGCGGCGATGGGGACGAAGACAATCAGCGGCAACCAGGCGGCTAGCGAGGGGCGTAACCAACCGGTGGCCCCTAAGGCTTGGCCACCGAGGGCGAGCAAAAAGAATGCCGTGACGACCAACACGCTAAGACCCATCGCAATGAACGGGCTCTTGGCACCGCGAGAAACGACGAGCGGCAAACCGAGCATCAATAGCGTGATATCGAGGAAAGGTTGTAAAATCCGTGTGTGTATGGCGACTCGCACGTCGGGCCCAAGGTCGGTGCTGGGGCTCGCCAGTTCACGGACCAACTCTGAAGTCGAAGCAAGATCACGCCACTGCGGTCCGGCAGCGAGCAACTCAAACGAGAGGCCGCTAACGACAAACGCTTCGTCCTCAGCCAGCCAATCGGCATCGGTCGGCGTGACGATCACCGGCTTGCCTTCGCGGTCGGTGAGCGAGACGAGGCGGTTGATACCCTCCGGTTGGGATACGCCGCGCAAGAGATAGCCGCTCGGCCGGTTCCCTTCGGTTGGTTTGTATTGGGCCGTCTTAGCCACAAGCTGCATTCCGAAACGAGAGGCGTAAGGGGGCAACCAAAAGCTCGGTTGGACGATCGTGCCTGACTTGAGCATCGCTTCGGAACCGCCGAGACGAATGTCGGTGGCGTAGTCTTGGCGCGGCTTGAGAACGACGGCGTTCTCGCCGGAAAGGTCTTTCGAGTCCAGCGAAAGCTCATGCCGAAGGCCCGGAATGACGAACTCCCGGATGCCTGCTGCGGTGATGGCAACGACCACTCCCGCAATTAAGACGGGCCGAAGAATTTGTAAACGGGGGATGCCCGCCGCCATGAGGGCCGTCATTTCGTTGTGTCGCTGAATCCAAGTGACCGTGAACATCGCGGCGATCATCGCCAGGATGCCGCTCGTTCGGTTGAAGAACGAGAGGGATTGGAGGGCGTAATACTGGCCGGCGGTCTTGGCCGCTTCGGCAAACGAGACCCCCTCGCCACCGAAATCGTCGAGTCGGTTGAAGGCATCGATCACAATATAGAGCCCCGCCAAACTGATGAAACAGATCAGAAAGGTCTGTAGGAATTGGCGGAGCAAGTAGCGGTCAATGAGGCGCATGGTCTTGTCGTTGGGGGGCCTGAGAGTGCGGGGCGAGGAGTTTGAGCGTTGTGCCGGACGGCGTCAACATGGGAATCGCCTCCCCCACAGCCCCTTTATCCCTAACTATCATGAAGTGATGGCACCGCCAGCAGAAATACGGGATCGCTTCCGAACGCCCTTACTTGCCGCCGCCCGAGCGTTGCTCGACTTGGGATTGCCGCCCCATTGTGTTGTCTGTGGGCATTCGACGACGGAACGGCTGCCCGAAGAGCGGGCCTTCTGCGAGCCGTGCGAAACGGAACTGCCTCGTTTGCCCCAACCTGTTTGCCTCCGCTGTGCGGTACCGGTACCTGTGTCCGAGACCGATATGCCCGCCGAGGATTGCCCCGTTTGTCGCGGGGAACGATGGAAGTTTGATAGCGTGATTGGGCTGGGGCCTTATAGCGGTTTGCTGAGGCATTTGGTGCTAACGGCGAAGAAGACAAGGGGGGGCTTGGTTGCCGAGGCTTTGGGGCAACGCTTGGGGCGGCAGGAAATTGAGCGATTTCTACCCGAACAAGCGGCCTGTGTCGTGCCGGTCCCCATGCACTGGACACGGCGAATGGCCCGTGGAGTGAACTCCGCCGATCGCCTGGCTGGGGGAATTGCCAGGGTGGTGGGTTTGCCGGTGGTCCACGCATTGCGTCGCTCTCGGCGAACACGGCAACAGACGGCGATTGCCCCAAGTGACCGACCTGCGAACGTCCGGCAGGCGTTTCAGGTTCGTTCGGGGCGGATTGCTCAGGGGGCGACAGTGTTGCTCGTGGATGATGTTCTGACGACCGGATCAACCTGCTCTGCGGCTGCCCGCGAGCTAAAACGGGCTGGTGCGGGCCGGGTCGTGGCGGTTGTCGCAGCAAAACGACTCGGAGGCGTCTGAGTGCTGGCACTTGCTGTCCGACGCCGATTGCGAAGAATAGGAAGCTCAGGCAAGAAAATGCCCCGGGTTGGTTTACGCGGATTGCGTCGATTCAATCGATTCCCTTGCCCGCTTCCGTAATACGGCTCTCCCCTCGAATCCAGTTTCCGTTCCCTATGGCAAGCAGCCAGCCGCCACCACCGACCACCAAACCGCTCGGCCCGTTCCGCCGGGCCGTGCTGCGTGGTCTGGGCGTTTTGCTCCCGCCACTGCTGACGGTCGTTATTTTTCTATGGGTTGGTAACACGGTTGCCCGGTACGTGCTGACGCCGCTTGAAGAGGCGACGCGCTACGTGCTCGTTGAGCACGCTTCGGACATTCGCGCGGCAAACGAGTTTGAGAAGCCCCCCGCCCAGGCGGGTGAAACGGCCAAAGGGGCCGATGGCCGCTTGTTCCGCCGCACGCCCGACGGGCTGTTCGTTCCGAGCACCGTGTACGAAGAGGCGGAGAACTCGCTTGGTAAGAACGACGCCTCGCCGACCACCGCTCGTGATTTTTACACGCGTTACGTCGATCGGGTTTGGCTACAGCCATGGCTTGTGATTCCGATTTTCCTGTCGGTCTTCCTGTTGCTGCTGTACGGTTTCGGTAAGTTCCTGGCAGCAGGGATCGGTCGGTTCTTTTGGAATCAGTTCGAATCGCTTATCAACCGGGTGCCACTGGTCAGCAATGTCTACACGTCGGTCAAACAAGTAACCGACTTCTTGTTTTCGGATCCGGACCTCGATATCACGCGCGTCGTGGCGGTGGAATATCCGAGGAAAGGCGTGTGGACCGTCGCCTTTGTTACGGGCGAAAGCTTGCTTGATATTGAGAGCGCAGCGAACGAACCAGTGATGAGTGTGCTGATTCCGACTTCGCCGATGCCGTTCACCGGGTTTACGATCACGGTCAAGAAGAGCGAAACGGTGGATCTGAATTTGACGATCGACCAAGCCTTTCAGTTCGTTGTAAGCTGTGGCGTCGTGGTGCCAGCCAACCAGATTACGCGGGACGTAAAGGAACGTGCAGGAAAACCTTGGCACGATCCCTCCGATACATTGGGCCAAAACGGATTGGCAGCAGGCGATACGGCAAAGCGACTGGAGGCTGGCGACGATGCGTGATGGTGCCTCGAGTGGGATGCGTCTGGGAGCGCGCGGTAGTCGGCTGGCGCGCTGGCAGGCCGACTGGGTGGCTCAGCAACTTCGCACAGCAGGCCACGCGATTGAGATTATCGAAATCCGTACGCGTGGCGATGTGCAACAGGTGGGCCCGATTAGCGCGATGGTGGACGGTGCCGCTTCGACCGGTGGGCAAGGAGTCTTTACCAAGGAAATCCAGCGGGCCCTCTTGGCCCGTGAAATCGACTTTGCGGTGCATAGCCTCAAGGATTTGCCGACGACGCCCGTGCCGGGGCTCGTTGTTGCTGCCGTGCCAGAGCGGGCACCCATTGCGGATGCCCTGATTTCGGACGTTGCGGATTCAATCGATGCCTTGCCACAGGGAGCACGGGTTGGCACGGGTAGTTTTCGCCGCAAAGCACAGTTGCTCAGCCGTCGTCCTGATTTGTTGGTGAAAGACTTGCGAGGCAACGTCGAGACCCGCTTGGCAAAGTTGGACCTTCCTGAGGACGAAGGGGGCGAGTACGACGCGATTTTGCTTGCCGAGGCGGGGCTCGCACGGCTTGGCCTGGCGGACCGCATCGCCTGTCGGCTTGCTCCGCCAGAGATGCTTCCTGCACCGGGACAGGGAGCGCTTGGCATCGAGTGCCGCGCGGACGATGAGCGAACGCTTGCCGTGCTGGCATCGCTGGAGCACGCGGCGACTCGTGCTGCGGTGACCGCCGAACGGACAGCACTCGCACGGCTTGAGGGGGGGTGCCTGGCGGCGCTGGGGGCTTGGGGGCGGATCGAAGGAGAATCGCTTCGTCTTTCGGTGGTCGTTCTGAGCGAAGATGGGACGCAGCGCCTGGATGCCGAAGCAACAGGTTCGGTTGATAATGCCGAAGCCCTTGGTACGCGTGTTGCCGACGATCTGCTAGCACGCGGGGCGGCGGCGCTTTTGCGCGACCGATAGTTTCCTCGCCAGGATGGCGAGGCTATAGCCTCGCCATCCTGGCGAGGGAACGGCGGCGTCCCCAACCGGCAAACCTTGCCGGCCCCTTCTCGCCGATGACCGGCAGGAACTGCCGCCTTCTCTCCACGACACGCAACAAAACGCTTCGTTTGTAGGGCTCCCCGACTTTGGCACGCTCTGTGCTTAACGTACGGACCCTAGAGACGTTTTTGCAAACAGGGGGGCAACCTGCTAGCAAACACAAGAATCCCATGTCCTACGGCATGTACCTCGCTGCGGAAGGTGCTAAGGCACAGTCACGTCGGCTCGAGGTGATCTCCAATAACATGGCGAACGTCGATACGGTCGGCTTCAAGCCCGACGTCGCCTCGTTTCAATCGCGGTTTGCTGAGGCCATTCAGCAGCAATTGATCGCTCCAGGATCAAAGACTTCGCCCGACTTGGGTGGCGGTGTGAAGGTCATGGAGACGCTCACCGACTTCACGGCAGGCCGCCTCGAACGGACCGGCAACGACAGTGATTTGGCGATCATCGGCAAAGGCTTCTTTCAAGTCGAAGGCCCCGCCGGCGAGCCGCTTTTGACCCGAGCGGGTGCTTTCTCGCTTGATTCACTCAACCGGCTGGTAATGACCGGATCGAACCGACCGGTACTTTCCACCGGAGGGGCACCAATTCAGCTTGACCCGACCCTTCCGTGGAGCGTTTCCACCGATGGCCAAGTGCAGCAAGGCTCGGAACGGATTCCGATTGCGTTGGTCGAGCCCGCCTCTCTGGATGATTTGCAAAAAGTGGGGGGCAACCTCTTCCGTTCACGCACGGCTCCCCTGCCTGTTGAGCCGAATCTTCGCGAAGTGCGGCAAGGATTTCTTGAAATGTCGGGGGCCAACTCGACGGAGCAAATGATGGCCATGATCGAGACCAACCGTGCCTTCGAAGCCAACACACAAATGATCAAGCACCAAGATAGCCTCAGCGGAACGCTGATTAGCCGAATCTTGGGCAGGTAAAGAAGTTTTGAGTTGCTAGTAGCTAGGCGCTAGTTATTAGTAGCAATCGTCCAACGGTGAACTAGCGCCTAGCAACTCCTAACTCCCAACGAGAGGTATCCCATGAGCATGCAATCTCTTTACACGGCTGCCACCGGCATGCGCGCAATGGAGACCAAGCTGGACGTGATTGCCAATAATTTGGCGAATAATAGCACGACCGGCTTCAAGAAAGACCGCGCCAACTTTGAGGACCTTTTCTACCGTCAGTACCGTTTGCCCGGGGCACTCGATGCTGACAACAACCGGACGCCGACCGGCATTGAAGTCGGTCTGGGTGTGCGGGTGGCCAGCACTCAATCGGACTTCGACCAAGGTGGATTCGAGAACACGGGCAACATGTATGACTTTGCCATCGAAGGAAACGGTTTCTTCGAGGTGCAAGGACCGAACGGCGAGCCTTTTTACAGCCGCGCTGGTAATTTTAGCCTCAATGCGGATGGCGAGCTGGTTCTTGGGTCCGCCCACACGGGTTTCCGACTCCAACCAACCGTGCAGATTCCTCAAGACGCAACGGGTGTAGTAGTCACTGCCACGGGCGAAGTGCAGTTCAGCACGAGCAACTCTCCGACGTTCCAAACGGCGGGGAACCTGACACTTGCCACATTCGTCAATCCGGACGGCTTGCTAAAGATGGGCGATAACCTGTACCGAGGAACCGACGCCTCGGGTCCTGTGAACGCGAACCAAACCCCGGGCCAAGTCGGTGTGGGCGTCATTCGCCAAGGAGCCCTTGAAGCATCGAACGTCGAAGCGACGACTGAATTGATCGACCTCATCAACACCCAACGGAGCTTCGAGCTGAACTCGCAAGTGATTCGTGCGGGAGATGAAATCATGGAATTGGTGGCGAATCTCCGTAGGTAATTTGTAGCGTTCAGCTAACTAACGATTTCGCTGACCGCTGAAAGCTAAAAAGCCCCCTCCCCTAGCCCCTCCCCCTAAAAAGGGGGAGGGGGATAAAACTGAAAATGAAACGGTTGCGCTACTTAACTCTGATCTTGCTCACAGCGATGAATGCTCCCCTGCTGGGTGCGGACATCTTGCTGCGGGAGACGGCTGTGCCGACGGGTTCGATCGTTCGTTTAGGTGATATAGCTGAAATCAAGACAACGAACACAGCTTTGATTGCCCGATTGGCTCGGACACCGCTGATGCCTACGCCTGCTCCTGGCGTTGTGCAGCACGTACGGGCTCAGGCGATTCGAGATTTATTGCGAGCCCAAGGCGTAGCGTTAAGCCAACATCGATTTGGCGGAGCGATCTCGGTTGCCGTTGGCAAAACGGCCCCGTCAAAACCTTTGCCTATCGAGCAACCCGCCACGGCTTGGCGACCTGCAAAGAGCGTCGCTCCACAAGTGGCTCGAAGGAACAATAGCACGGGTTTCCGTCTCTCCCCAACGACCTCCCAACGACAACCGCACCTTGCGATCGAATCCTCTTTCGTTGGATCGGGAGAACGTAAAGCGGCCAAGAAACAAATCGAAGGCCCCGTCAACGATTGGCTCCAATCGCACAGAGGAACCCCTTTTACCATCCATCAAATCGACTTGGACGATCAGCAAACGCTCTCGCTTCTTGATCTAAGGGGTCGCCGCCTCGTGGCCAAGCCATTGGGAGCTGTTCTTCAGCACAGTGGTTTGCAGCAGTTCCGCATCGCTCCGGTCGGAAACACGGAAGGCCAAGCGATTGATGTGGTGGTTGAATTGGTCGAATTGCAGATGGGAGTGGTAGCCACCACTTCGATTCGCCGCGGCGAACTCATTACGGCAGCCCGTGTCGCGTTGCAACCTCTGCCGCCCAACCACTCCGACACTTATTCGTCGTTAGAACTCGTTCTCGGCAAGCAGGCAAGCCGTGCGATTCGTCCGAACGAATCTCTATCCAGTAAGAACACCATAAGCCCGCTCTTAGTCCATCGGGGAGAGACCGTGACGGTTTTTTCAGGCGGGGGCGGGGTCAGCGTGCGGCTCCAAGCGGTCGCTCGCGGCGATGGCCGGGCTGGCGACTTGGTAATCGTAGAGATTCCTAGCCGTCGTGAACGATTCGACGCCCGTGTCGTCGGACGGGCCAAGCTGGCGATTCTTAGTTCTACCTCAATCGACGCCCGTTTTGCCTCGAACGCTTCGCAGGGAGGCCTCCAATGAAAACGATGACTTGCTTACTTTTGCTTTTTCTACTCGTTGCTCCGATGGCAATGGCACAAGATTCGAGCTTAATGCTCATCCGCCCCCCCTCGGCAGACACCTTGCCTCCTACGACCGCAACGCTGGCCAACAGTTCGTTTATCTACAGCACACTGCCCCCCGAAGCTCAGACGCGGCCACTAGCCGTGCATGACATTATCACGGTCTTGGTCGATCACCGCTCGATCCTTTTGGGCGAAGGCTCAGGCCAAACTCGGAAAGTGGGCAACTACCAATCGACCCTAACCGACTGGCTCAAGTTCAACGGAAAGAGCATCAGCCCCGCTCCGCAACGATTGGGCGATCCGGCCATCGGCGGCCAGCTCAATAGCCAGTACCGTGCGGAGTCGGACATCGAAGCACGTGAAACCCTTGCTTTTACGATGGCCGCAAAAATTGTTGATATCCGCCCTAATGGTGACTTGGTGATTGAAGGCCGGAAGGAAATCAAAGTGAACGAAGAGGTTTGGATGACCTTCCTCACAGGCACGGTTTCGCGGCAGTTCATTGGTCTGGATCGAACGGTGCGAGATTCGGCCATTTCGGACCTGCGGATTAACAAGTACGAGCTGGGAGCCGTGCGAGACGGCTACGCCCGCGGTTGGCTCTCAAGAGCCTACGGAAAGTTCAAGGCATTTTGATACGTGTGCCGTGTGATGTTGTTTTCGGGAAAGTCCATCTCAATAAATGCAGCTTAAAGACAATGATCTCCATTCGCCAACTACTACTCACTTTCCTTCTGATTGTCCTTTCTGTCGCTCCGGTGTTGGGGCAAGGGCATACGCGACTTCGCAACATTTGTCGTGTGAAGGGACAAGAAGAGAACGTTCTGCGTGGTGTCGGTTTGGTGGTTGGCCTCAACGGCACGGGAGAGGCAAACGACCCGGCGACAATGCGGGCTCTGAGTCAATCGATGGAGATCATGGGCAACCCGGTTTCGATGACCGGTCGGTTCGATGACGCAACGAGCAAAGCGCTGAAGAACATTAAGAACGTCGCTTTGGTGATGGTCTCTGCGACGATCCCCGCGACCGGTGCTCGCCGTGGCGATCAACTGGTTTGTCATGTGAGCGCCCTGAACGGCAAGAGTCTTGAAGGAGGCCGCCTTGCTTTCGCTGCTCTACAAGGACCGAACACACAAGACCGACGCGTCTTTGCCAACTGCCAAGGGGCGATCCAAATTGACGATCCGGATCAACCGATGGTTGGCTACATCCACAATGGGTGTCAAATGGAACAGGATGTTTTTACCCGATTCGTTTCTGACGATGGCTGGATCACTTTCGTTCTGGATAGCAATCATGCGGACTTTCTTGTTGCCAACGACGTGGCTGAGCAGATTGCTCAAAGCTATGTCGAAGGGTACTTCGCATCGTCGAATGGAAAAGGACTGTCTCCTGAGGAACGGTTGTTCTCAACCGATCGACAACGGTTTGTTCATGCGATTGACGCAGCGAATATCCGGGTCAAGATTCCGCCCGGCTACAAAGGGGACGAAGTCGCTTTCGTTGCCGACTTGCTTGAGAAAACAATTTATACGGCGGAGCCAGAAGCGCGTGTTGTTATCAACACGCGCACCGGCAGCATTGTTATTAGCGGGGATGTCGAGATCGGGGATATCGTCTTCACTCACCGCAACGTGGTGGTCGAAACGGGCAATGCGGCTTCGTTCTTGCCAGTGGCCCCAGGGCAATCGGAACAACCGAAGCTCCAACGCTTAATCGATGCTCTGGCAAACCTTAAAGTGCCGGCAAACGACGTGATTGAAATCATTCGCGGGATCGACCGAATGGGCAAACTGCACGCCAAGCTGATTTTGCTATAAGTCAAGCGATGAAAGTAATCTCGCCATCTTACAAAACTACCCGAAAGACAAATGATAAACCCCCTTGCCATTACGCCCGCTCAAATGAACTTCGTCAAGCCGGAGGTGTCGAAGGATCCGAAGGCGGATCAAGTGATCGAAGCAAAGGAACTCAAGAAGGCGTTCTCACAGTTCGTCGGCGAAACCTTTTACGGCACGATGCTCAAGTCGATGCGGCAGACGGTAAGCGAGCCCGCCTATTTCCATGGTGGTCAGGCAGAAGAATTGTTCCAAGGTCGTCTGGATCAACAAATTTCGGCTGACATGGCCTCGGCAAACGGTAAGGATTTCGCCTCGGCCCTCTTCAAAAATCAATTTCCGATCGAAGCTGCTTTGCTTCGCGATGCGGGGCAACAACCCAACTTATTGGCCCCCCTCGATACGCTCCGTCGTCCATAAAAATACGCCATCCAACTTTGATAGAACCATCCTATGGATGAAAAAATTATGCCTAACGAATCCATCGACGAAGCGAGCACTTTGTTGCCCATGCAACCCGATGAGTGGGAAGAGCCGCTGGCCCGTTTGCTGAGCGACCTGTCAAGTACGCAAACGGAGTTGCTATCGCTTCTTGAAGCAAAACGCCAGCGGCTTGTTGCAGGAGACCGCGACGCACTGCTAGCAATGCAGGCCGATGAAACGCGGCTTGCCGAGCGATTGACCGCTTGTCAGGAACGACGCCAAGAGTTGCTTGACGTTGCCGGACAGCAAGGTATGCCAAGCCGTAATCTTCGCTCTCTTACGGAGGCGATGCCAACCGACCAGCGAGCCCGTCTGCGGCCGGTGGTGCAAGAAGCGCGCAATCGGGCACGGTTGCTCCAGCACCAAAGCCTCACGAACTGGGTGCTTGTTCAGCGTCGTCTGCTGCATCTTTCACAAATGGTCGAGATTATCGCCACCGGCGGCCAAAAATCTCCGACTTATGAGAAGAGTGGCCCCTCCGCAGCCGGCGGGGCTTTGATGGATAAGGCCGTCTGAGCGAGGGCCCCATCCCTCCAACCAGCGATAGCGTTGCTAGCTGTTCGTTCGGCTGGGTTTACCGTCCTGTTAGCGTCACGCCTTCGAGGCGGCAGAAGTCATGTCACTCTTCGGATCACTGCAGGTAGCCAGCAATACGCTGCAAGCGATGCAGATTGGCCTGCAAGTGGTTGGCAATAATATCGCCAACGCCAATACCGAGGGCTTCATCCGGGAGAAGGTCAACTTCACAGCGGCACCGGTCCAAGAGCTTGGCAACTTGACGATCGGGCTGGGCGTGCGCGTTGATAGCATCACTCAGGTGATGGACGATTTTCTTGGGCAGCAGGTTCGCGGAGCGACCAGTGACCGAATTAGTGCCGACCTTCAGAACGAGGCTTACAAAGACCTCGAATCCTTACTGAGGGAGTTGGGAGGAAACGACCTTTCGACAGCGCTGACCGACTTCTTCGGCAGCATCGAAGATACGCTCAACCCTGGGGCCGGCGATGCGCTCTCGGTTCGCAATTTGACGGTACTCGAAGGCAAGCAACTTGCCACGGAGATTCAGCGTTTGGATGAGCGAGCCAAGGGGCTACGCGACTCTTATAACAACGAGATCATCGACTCGGCAGGCCAAATCAATCAGTTGGCGACCGAAATCCAAAGACTCAACATTCAGATCACCCAAACAGAGGGAGGAAGCGCCGCCAAGAGCGAAGCGGGGGCTCTGCGTACCCAACGCAACACGGCGCTCAACAAATTATCAGAGCTGATTGACTTGACCGTGGTGGAACAGCCGAGCGGCGGTTTGAGCTTATCGGTCGGCGGAGAGTTTCTTGTCTTTGAAGGACAACGGCGTGAAATTAGTGTCGATACGGGGACCAGTGAAGCGATTTCCGCTGGTGGCGAAGCGGCCGCTTCTCTTGAATTCGCCGACACGGGCAAAAAGTTGGAACTCACAAGTGGACGCATTTTTGGCTTAACGACCGCTCGCGATACGATCGTTGGCGACTTCCGAGCCGATCTGGATGGATTCGCGAAGTCGCTTATCAATGAGTTCAACAAGGTTTATACTAGCGGCCAAGGGCTAACGGGATTCACCAACCTGACGAGCGTAGACAAAGTCACCAATCGATCGGCCCCCCTCAACGCGGCAGGCCTAACCTTTACGCCGCAGACCGGTTCGTTTGATATTACGGTGGTCAACAAAAACACGGGCGATACGGAAACGACCGTCATCCAAGTCAAGCTGCAAGGAAACGACGACGATACGTCGCTCAACAGCTTAACGGCGCAGATCGATGCCATCACGGGCCTGAGCGCTTCAATTGACTCGACCGGTCGGCTGGCTATTTCCACGGATTCACCCGACACCGAGTTTTACTTTAACGGTGGTAACGATGGCGACAAGGCCCGTCAAGATACGAGCGGCGTGCTCGCTTCACTCGGGCTGAATACTTTCTTCACGGGTACGGGTGCGGAGAGTATTAGCGTCAACCGCGAACTCGACGGCATCAAGAACGCTAGCAAGTTCGCCGCGAGCAGCCAAGGTGTCGGCGGCGGAACAGGCAATGCGGTAGCCTTGGCAGGTCTCTTCGATAAGCCAATCGAGTCGCTGGGTGGTTCATCGATCATTGATCAGTACAGCCAATTGGTCAACGAGTTGGCCCAGAACTCGACCGTTGCGGCAAGTGTTGCGGAGGGGCTCGGCGTTTTTGAGGCGACCCTGGCCAATGAGCTTCAAGCGGTAAGCGGCGTCAACATCGACGAAGAAGCGATCGATATGATTTCGCTTCAACGAATCTACCAAGCTACAGCTCGGTACATCTCAACGATCCAAGAAATGCTCGACACCTTGATCGCCTTATAAACTTGCCCCATTCACTCCCCTCTCAGGGCCCCCGCCCGTGTCTTCGATTCAGCCTATCGCCACTAGCCGAGTGACCGACGCGATGTCGCGCGGCCGACTCACGGCTCAGATACAATCGGATCAACTCGCTCTTTTCCGATTGCAGAATCAGATATCGACCGGCTTCCGCATCTTCTTGCCAAGCGACGATGTTTCGTCTGCTCAGCGGGCAATGGTCTTGCAGCGGACGATTGAGCGTAAGGATCAGGCCGCCACCAATTTGCAGGGAACGCTTGCCGCCCTCAGTTCATCCGACAGGCCTCTTAGCGAGCTCTCAGGCGAATTGAACAGCCTCAAGGCAAACGCCCTGCAAGTGATTAGCACCATCTCTAGCGACGAAGAACGAGCTTCCGTCGTCCGGCAGATCGATAACTTGCTGAGCAACTTATCGCAGGTTGGCAATTCAAGCTTCACGGGAAGCTACCTTTTTGGTGGTACGGAGGTGACAAGTCCCCCGTTCAATGAAACGGGCCTCTACGTTGAGTACGAAGGGGACGAATCGAGCCCACAGACGTTTGTCGATATTGGCTATCTGTTCGATACCCTCACGCCAGGAGACGACATCTTTGGCGGACTGTCGGAATCGGTTCGTGGCTCCGTGGACCTGGATGC
This sequence comes from Planctomycetota bacterium, assembly GCA_024278035.1. The sequence continues at coordinate 13,515 of JAJRUA010000348.1, forward strand.
CCAGCTCACCTCCGATACCCGATTAGCGCAAATCAATGGCGGAAACGGCGTGAGTCCGAACGGAGCGATTGAGATCATTTTTGATCCCACGAATCTCTCCGATCCGACCACCTCAGCAGTGATCGACGTGAGTTCGGCCGAGACGGTGGGCGACATTGCCCGGCTGATCGAGAACAACGCCCCTGCGGGGGCAGACATAACCGTCACGATCACGGGCCAAGGGTTGACCGTCGCCACCGCCAACGGGGGCGTTACCATCGGCGAAGTTGCCGAGGGAAGCAGCGCGCGCGAGTTGGGCCTATTAACGACCGGGGCGCCCAGTGATTCGGTCACCGGCGGTTCGCTCGACCCGACGCTTCGCCAAACAACGGCCCTGAGTGATTTGACCGGCACCAAGGCACGGGGGCTCATGAACCTGGGAGGCGTGAACAACAATATCTCCTTGGTTGCTGATGCGAACGGCAGTGGCTTCAATAATCTGACCGTCAATGTTGTCGATGGCGCAACGGTTGGCAGTGAGACGGCAGCGTACGATTCGGGCACCAACACGCTGACATTGACCGTTGCGGCGGGGCAGTCCGACGCGAACCAAGTCACCGCGGCAATCAATGCGGAGGGGACCTTCGTTGCCGAAACCGACTATCGCGACGCCACTTCTGCCGCCAATCAGGGGACAGGCAAAGTCCCGGTGACGACGCTCACAGGGGTTACCAGCTCTGGTAGTGGGGGATCGATCGATCTCGCTTCGGGTTTACGTGTCACGAATGGGGAGGAGGTTTATACGATTGACACCTCCTCGGCCCAGACCGTCCAGGACATGCTCAATCTTCTCAACAACCCTGAATACGGCTTGCGTGCGACGATCAACGAATCGGGCAACGGGATCGACGTTCGCACCCGTCGTAGCGGAGCCGATTTTACCATCGGTGAAAACGGTGGCTCAACGGCTGAGGACCTGGGCATCCGCACCTACACTACCGACAGCCGGTTGGATGATTTTAATCGGGGCCTAGGGGTCTTGGCCGAAGGATCTACGCCGGTAGAAACGGCCTCGCTCAATCGATTCTCTCTTACGGTTGACGTTGGAGGAACACCAACCACCTACGATGTGGACCTCACAAACGCTACGACGGTGGACGATCTCATCAACGCCATCAATACGGCAACCAGCGGTGAGGTGACGGCTTCCCTCGCGACGGTCGGCAATGGACTGGTACTGACCGACACAACCGGTGGCGGGACGGGCATTGCCGATTCGATTACCCTTACGGGGGCCGCGGCAGAGCGACTAGGGTTCTTTGCGGAAGGCGAAGACTCAGCCACCCTGACAATAGCTGGCGGCAGTTTGGCCTCAGAAGATCGCAACACGCTTGAAGTCGATAGCGTCTTCACGACGCTCATTCGGATGCGCGATGCGCTCAAAGCGGGGGACGAAATCGCCCTGGGGAATGAGATGGGTCGGCTCGATCGGGATCTCAACCGTGTCAATTTTGGTCGTGCCGAGATCGGCGCTCGTGTGCAAAACCTCAACACGATTAAGGATCGGTTGGCCGACGAGAAGGTGGACCTCCAATCGGCGCTCAGCACGGAGATCGATGTTGATTTTGCTGAAGCGGTCTCCGACTTCGTACAAAAGCAGGCCTCGCTCGAAGCCTCGCTGCAGGTCGCCTCGTCGTTGCTCTCGTTGTCGATTTTAGATTTTATTTAGGCGTGAGCAGTAGGCTGCCGGTAGAAAAAACGTAACCGTTCACGGGACAAAAGAAGCCAACCGCTGACTACTTCTTCCCCCTCTATTCCGGAACTTCTGGTGAAGGTGGCCGTTTTGATTCATTCCTTGCGACCGTCTCAGCCGATTCTTTTTGCATAGGTATTGTTGTGAGCACCATCGTGCTAGCAGTGCAAGTAAGTTGAGTGGATGGGAGAGGAATCGATGCAGTTTCAGACAACGCGATTTGGTGCGGTAGAGATTCGCGAAAGCGATATCTTGGAATTTCCTTTTGGCCTGATCGGTCTCGAGTCATGCCGCCGTTGGGTGGTATTGGCCGACTCGCGCAACCGAGGGCTCGGTTGGCTCCAGTCGCTCGATCGGCCCGAAGCAGCGCTGGCGGTGGTAAGCCCTCGGCGGTTTGTGCCCGAGTATCGGGCCAGGGTCTCGGCCCGTGATCTTTCGACCCTAGGGCTTTCCTCACCCAAAGAGGCCCAGGTGGTCGTTTCGGTCAGCAAGCACACGGACGGCCCTCAGGGACCGGCCCTCTCGCTGAACCTCAAGGCACCGATCGTTGTCTGTTTGGAAACACGGCGTGGCCGGCAGATCGTGGCCAAGGACAACCACTCCGTACGCCATTGGCTAAATGAAGCGGGGCTGGGCGAAGCAACTTCCCTGCGGCGTTCGGCGTAGCCGTTTCACGGGTTGTTCGGGTTGGAAGGCCGGCAGCTACCCCGGTGTCAACCGGATCAACCAAATAACCGGAGACTCACCACAGTTTTTCGCCCAGCGGCCCATGGAGGCCGATAGCTAGTGGAGTCGGACGTACAGGCACGTTTCGACTTACAATGTTTCGCCCACCTTTGGGCAATCATGCTGACTACTTAGTGAAGGTAACGGCCCATGTTGGTCCTTTCGAGACAACGCGACGAGAGCATCATCATTGGCGATAATATCGTCATTACCATCGTTGATGTGCGCGGCGACAAAGTTCGCCTGGGCATCGACGCCCCGGTCGAGATCCCCGTCCACCGCCGAGAGGTGTACGAAGCGATCCAGCGCGAGAATCAACGCGCCAGCGAGATTTCGACCGACGATGCTCGTGAGATTGGAGAGAAGTAAAATAGTGGGCAGTCGGCAGTACGCGCAAGCGACTGACTGCCGACTGCCTGCCGCCCACTCTTTTCGGGAAACCACACACTCCTTTCTCTCCAAAAGCCCACGCCATCAGCTCCGCCAATTTGGTTGGGGCTTTTTTTGTGCTCCGACCCCTTGGCTCAAGTACTGAGCCGATGACCTGGCGGGTCGTTCGGTCTGCGCAAGAGAGCCTCTTGCGTGCGGGTTATACAGGTTGGCACGATCACGCCAACGCGGGGGCCAAATCTCTTGCAAGAATTGTCACTTCCAATCCGGCCTGCACTGCTAGCGGACGATACGTTCCCCTAGGCACATGGTCCTCGTAGGACGGGGTGCTCCGTATTTTGGAACCGAAACATAGGATCGCTTTCTGGCTCTAGTCCGTGTGAGGTGCGTGGAGGCACGCCCTTTCTCTGGACGCCGTTAGAAAGGCAACCAGCACCAAGGAAGACGCAACACGACGGCGATTGAGAAAGAGGTTCCCTCTCACGCTATCCGCGAACGGCCGCACAACGTGGCCACGCAACTTACACCGTTTACTCCCCAAGGGTATTTCGATGACACGCATCAACACGAACGTGAGTTCGCTGATTGGCCGGAACAACCTGGCCAACGCCAACTCAAATCTTAACACGTCGCTCACACGACTCAGCACCGGTCTTCGGATCAACACGGGTGCCGATGACCCGGCTGGTTTGATCGCTAGCGAGAGGCTTCGCAGCGATATCACTAGCATCGAAGCGGCTATCACCAACACCGACCGTGCCAATCAAGTGATTGCAACGGCCGACTCGGCACTGTCCGAGGTGAGCTCGCTACTGAACGACATCCGCGGTTTGATCACAGAGTCGGCCAATACGGGCGCTCTCTCACAAGAGCAGATCGACGCTAACCAGTTGCAGCTCGACTCCTCGCTCGACGCTTTGAACCGTATCGCTCAGACCACGACCTTCCAGGGCCGTACGCTACTCGATGGTAGCCTCGACTTCCTTACAACGGCTGGCGCTGGATTCTCGAACATCACCGATCTTAGCATCGATCAAGCCAACCTGGGCGCCACGGGCTCGGTCGCTGTCGATGTCAATGTCGATACGGCTGCGACGCAGGCACAAGTCACCGTTGAGAACATTCCAGGGGCAACGACAGCCGTCGCAGCCACCGACGACCTAACTATCACAGCGGCTGCTGTTACCGAAGTGCTTTCTGACACGACGGCTAGCGGTGGCTCCTCAATTACACTGGCAAATGCTGGCTCCGGTACGGCTGTCATCGACGTGGTCGCAATTACTGGGCAAGATTTTGCCGGTGCAGCGGGCGACATCACAATCGCTTTTGCTGACACGGCGACCGCAGGTTCTGAGACTGCCGCCTTCGACAGTGGTACCAACACGCTGACCATTGGTATCGAAGCAGGTACTACGACTATCACTCAAACTCTCGCTGCCATCAATGCCTACGATGAAGGCACGACTTCAGGTGCGGATTTTGCTGCGACATTGACTTCGGGTACCACAGGCGACGCATTCGCCGTAGCTGACATCGCTGAGACTGGCACTCTGGCTGGTGGTGTTGATGCGTTCGCTGGGGGTGACGATGTCATCACCATTACCGCGTCCGCCACGGGTACCGAGGCCAATGGTGTCACGGTGACGATCGTCGAAGCAAGTGGTACAGGTGCAACACCAACGGCCGCCATTGTTTCCGGTAACATTGTGGTTACCGTTGACGATACGGTCGATACCTCGATTGCTGACATCACTTCTGCCATCAATGACTTGGCTGACTACGGTGCAACACTCGCTGCGGCTGGCGACGGCATCTATAGTGGCTCAGAAACCCCACCAACGGCGGCCACTTTGGCCGGCGGCGTTGGAACAGGTGGCTTGGCCAATGAGCTGACGATCGAGCTGGGTGGAGTCGACGGGTCGGAAGTCCTCAGCTTTGGTGCTGGTACGACGATTGATGAGCTCGTGGATGGTATTAACCTTCTTAGCGATGCGACAGGGATTACGGCCACAGCGAATGGCACGACGCTTGAACTGGATTCGAGTGCCTATGGCTCGGCCGCCTTTGTTGATCTCGCAGCGATTACGGACGCGGCAAATCTTGTCACCGATGCTCGTAGTGAGGGGACCGACGTTGTTGCCACCGTCAATGGCGTCACCGCCACGGGGCAAGGCAACTCGTTGTCGATCAACACGGCGACGCTTGACATCAACGCAACGCTAGAGGCCGACTTCACGGGAAGTGCCAACTTCACCATCACCGGTGGCGGGGCTCTGTTCCAACTTGGTCCGGATGTCGTGTCGAACCAGCAGGCTCGTCTCGGCATCGGCAGCGTGAATACGTCCCGTCTGGGTGGTTCGAGCGGTAAGCTGTTTGAGCTGAAAGCGGGGGGTAGCTCGAATCTTTCGAGCGAGAACCTCGACACGGCTGCGAAGATCGTCAACGAAGCGATCGACCAAGTGACCTCGCTTCGTGGTCGTCTTGGTGCCTTCCAAGCAACGACGCTCAAGTCGAATAAAGCGGCTCTTGGTAGCACGCTTATCAACCTGAGCGAAGCCGAAAGCCAAATCCGTGACGCTGACTTCGCTGCCGAAACGGCGAACCTCACACGTTCGCAGATTCTGGTTCAGTCGGGTACGCAGGTGCTGTCGATCGCCAACCAGAACCC
>JAJRUA010000349.1 GCA_024278035.1 Planctomycetota bacterium
AAGATGTTCACCGTGCTGCCCGTCCCTTCGACAATGACCGTGCCCGAGCCGTTGGGCGTTGTGCCGCCGCCGCTGAGGGTGGTCGACGAATTCGCGTTCCCGAGCGACAGGCCATTTCTAAAGTCGGCTCGCCCGCCATTCGTAACATTCAAAGCGCCCGAGCCATAGCCGCCGATAATGGATCCGAACACGTCGGTCGGATTGGATTGGCCTGTGTTCGGATTGAAGGCCATCGGTCCTCCCCGTCCACTGGCACCTAAGTAGGACCCGACACCGTCGATGGTAACGGTCCCCGAGGCGCTTTGCCCCAGGCCGACGAAGAGGGCATCTTGGATTTCAACGCGACCACCTGAGTCCACCACCAATTGCCCGCCGCCTAACAGGCCCACATGAACATCGTAGCCACCACCCAGGATGTTTCCTCCATCTAAGTCGCGAATTTCACTGGCACCTCCGCCTCCCCCAGTATAGGCTCCTACGGGAATGCCATCCCCAACGTCCCAAGCTGGATCGGCACCTCGAATAAAGTTCTGAAACTCACCGGGAACCAAGTACGGATCGTTGTTGAACACACTGCCTGGGCCGGAGACAACAACGGTCCCCGAACCACTCGCCGGAAGAGTGGGGGCAGCTAGGTCGATTTGGAAGTTAAAATCTTCGGAACCCGAGCCTACCGAAAGGTCAAGGTTAGAAATCGTGAATCCCCCCCCTCCTCCTAAGAAATTGTCGCCCGCTCCTCCCAACACAAGGTGTTGGTATCGCAAGGCAAAAGCATTGTTGATTTCCAACGTACCGCTTCCCGTCTGTCCGACCAGCAAGTTCTGTGGCGTCTCGTAGTCGGCCCAAACTTCAGGACGATTCCATGTGGAGGGGTCGCTAAGATCGGCTTCGGAGAAAAAGACATTGTTTCCCTGGCTGTCGATCGTGTCGGCGAGCAAGTCACCGTTGTTATCAAGGTAACCGGGCAGAGGGAAAGGATTCACCGGCAGTTGCTTTTGCGGAACATCGCCGGTCATCGTTATCTGGGCCTGCACAGATTGGCAAACCAATGCCAAGCCAGCGACCAGTGCGAACGAGAAAAAACGTGCGTAGAATCGCGTCACGGCGAAAGCTCCTTAGGGCCGACTCACGGTTTTTTTAAGAACCTGTGCGCTGGCCAATTGAAAAAATCAGTCCGCTCGCCGCAAACGGGCGAAGCGGTGCCCCTGAGTGTGTAGATAGTGAGTGTCGATCGACTCGAGTGTTCCGGTTGGCCGCGCAGGCCTAGCCCCTCCATCTTCACCAACCTGAGGCCGCCCGTCAACGATTTTGCGAACTTAGGAAGGCTCAAAACGGGTTCGTTTAAGCGGCCTGAACCTATTGCAGGGAGCGAGACGCGGCCTGTGCGAGCCGCGTCGTCCCCGACCGTGGCGTTTTTTTACGCAACTCTCCGTGGGCGAGGACGCCACGGCTCTCCTCTCAGCAGGCTAGAAACCGCTTCAACAGGTCGGTCCCCTGATGCGTCAGAAAGCTCTCCGGGTGGAATTGCACGCCAAAAAGTGGCAAATCACGGTGTTCGACCCCCATGATGACCCGCTCCTTCGAGGGCCCTTCCTCACACCAGGCGGTCACCCGCAGCTCTGCCGGGAGCGTCTCCGGCTGGATCACCAGGCTATGGTACCGGGTCGCCTGGAAAGGATTCTCCAGCCCTTCGAGCAAGCGGCTCTCCGAATAGTGAATTAGGTCGGTCTTGCCGTGCATCAGGTGCTCTGCCCGAACGATCGTCGCCCCATAGGCCTGAGCAATCGACTGGTGCCCCAGGCAAACCCCTAGCAGCGGGACGCCGCCCGCAAACCGCTGGATCGCCTCGATCGATACGCCCGCCTCGTTCGGCGTGCAGGGCCCCGGCGAGACAACCACCCGCTCCGGCTCCAGCTCCGCCAGTTCATCGACGGTCATTTCGTCGTTCCGGACGACCCGAATCTCGATGCCCGGATCAATCTCCCCGAACCGCTGGACGAGGTTGTACGTGAACGAATCGTAGTTATCGATAACAAGAAGCATGGCAGGCCATGGGGTTGAGGCGATCCGTAGTTTACCCGGAGAGGAAACGTAAAGCCACCTACATACACGGTCGCCTGAAATACCTGGGGACAGTCACGCCGCTCGCTTCGTTTCTACCTCGAAGGGATCGGCCAAGTCCTCCAAAAGGTCCATCGTGCGTCCGGTTGCTCCGAGCTGCGTTGCGACCAACTCACGGGCCCGTTCGCCAAGCGTTGCCGCTTCGTTGGGTAGGGCAAGACAACCGGCGACAAACGCTTCCAAAGCCCCTTCGTCGGTAACGACCCTCGCACCATCGGCTGCCAGTAGCGCCGTTACGATATCACGAAAATTGCGTGTGTTCGGGCCGAACGAAGTGGCCACGCCGTAGGCGGCGGGCTCGATCATGTTCTGCCCCCCCCGGTCGCCGAAGCTACCGCCGACAAAACCGATTCTTGCCGTGCCCCACCAAGCGCCAAGTTCGCCGACCGAATCGACGAGGAGGATCGCAAAATCACGGTTCCCTTCCTCCAAACAACTGCGGCGTTTCCAGGGGAGGCCGCTGTGGTTCAGCAGGTTGGCCACTTCGTCAAATCGGTCGGGGTGCCGGGGAACGAGCACCAACTTCAACTCGGGGTGCTCTTCGTGAAGTTCTTGGAAGAGACGTAGGCAGATCGCTTCTTCCGGCTCTTGGGTACTGCCGGCAACCCAGACGGTATCAGCATCACGAAAACCGGCCAGTTTCTTGAGCATCTGAGTACGAGGATTATTGCGGTCCGTCTCGGCACCGTCGTACTTGAGCGAGCCTGTGGTAACAACTGTTTTTACGTTGGCACCAAGCGAACGAAACCGCTCGGCCGTGGCGTCGTCTTGGGCGGCGATCAAGTCGATGCTTTGCAAGACGGCCCCCGCCAGCGAGCCGAGCCGTCGGTAACCACGAAAACTGTTCTCGCTCAACCGTCCGTTGACGATTGCCACTTTGCCGCCATGGTCTTTTACGGCGGCAATCAGGTTGGGCCAAAGCTCTAGTTCGGCGAGCAGCAACAGATCGGGCCTCACCCGCTGGACGGCACAGTGAACTGCCCATGAGAAATCGAGGGGGCAATAAAAAACGCTCAACTCTTGGCCATATTTTTTGCGGGCCAAATCGTAGCCCGTCTTGGTGGTTGTCGAGACGCACAGTTCCCAATCGGGCCGTCGCCGTTGCAAGTCGGCGATCAGCACGCCCAACAGGTTCACTTCGCCCACGCTCACCGCATGGAGCCAAACGGAGTGGCGGTCCCCTTGGCGTATCGGCACCCGGCCCAGCAACTTCTCCGCAAACCCCTCACGGTACTTCCCTTTTTGCCAAGCGGCCCAAAGAATCGCCGGTGACGCAACGAGGATCGTTACGAAGTAAAGGAAATTTAACAGCCAGCGTGAAGTGAAGGACATGGGAAGTTCTTTCCCCCCCCTCGGATCATAAATTAGTTGTAACCGCGTCACCGCTCCCCCCCCCAAAAAAAAGGAGAATTGCAAAGTCTTCTTCTTCGATGGTAGCCGCAGGCGGAAGCCGCGGTTTTTTCCTATCAGCGTCCGCGGCTTTCGTTGTGAACGGTTGTTTTTTAAGCTGCCATGCGTCGTGGCTTGGAAGTAGCGCTCGGTCGGGCGATCGATAGAGCAAAGGCATCGATGGCGTCGATAACCCGTTGCTGTTCTTCGGGTGCTAGCTCAGGGAAGACGGGCAGTGAGAGGACCTCTTCACATGCTCGTTCGGTATGGGGCAAATCGCCCGGCTGGTAACCGAGGTCAGAAAAACATTCTTGCAAGTGCAGGGGGATCGGGTAGTAAATCGCACAGCCGATCTTTCGCTCCGCGAGCCAAGCCTGCATCGCCTCGCGCCGGCCTTTCGCCACCCGTACGGTGTACTGGTTCCAGACGCTAGGGCAACCGTGTGCCTCACGGGGCGGCTCGACGAGTCCCGCCGCGGGGCCGACCGTAAATGCTGCTTCGTAACGATCAGCATGCTCTTGCCGTGCCGTGGCATAACCATCGAGATGCTTGATTTTTACGTTGAGCACAGCAGCCTGAATCGTATCGAGCCGACTGTTGACGCCAATGAGCGAGTGGTGGTAGCGGGGCGATTGGCCATGATCGCAAAGCACTCGCAAACGCTCCGCCATCTCGTCGTCGTTGGTCGTGATAACCCCGCCATCGCCAAAACCACCCAGGTTCTTCGTGGGGTAAAAACTAAAGCTGCCGAACGTGCCAAGGGCACCGACTCGCTCGCCGTCGCACGTTGCGCCGATGGCTTGGGCGGCGTCTTCGATCACCGGCAAATCATGGGCTTGGGCGATTTCATTCAGGGCCGCCATATCGACGGCTTGGCCAAACAGGTGGACCGGAATGATCGCCTTCGTAGCAGGCGTGATCTTCCGGGCGACATCCGCCGGGTCGATGTTGAAGGTCTCGGGCAGTAAGTCCGCAAAGACGGGCGTCGCTCCTAGCCGGGCGACTGCCCCAGCCGTAGCAAAGAACGTAAAGCTGGGGACGATGACCTCGTCGCCCGCGCCGATGCCGAGCGCCATGAGTGGAAGCAACAGGGCATCGCTACCCGAGGCGCAACCGACGGCATGTTGGGTGCCACAGTAGTCGGCCATCGTTGTCTCAAAATCGCGACAAGCGGGGCCTTTGACGAACGCGCTGTTGTCACACACCTCGGTGATCGCGGCGAGCGTCTCTTCCCGAAGCGGGGCGTTCTGCCGTCCGACATCCAGCATCGGAACCGGTTGCTGGGGAACGGGTTTCGTCGGAACAGGCTCGGCGCTATTGACCGAGGTTTCGACCTTCAGGAGACGGGCGGTTGTAGCAGTAGTAAGCGTGGCTTCCTTGCCGGTAGCAGACATCTTCGAGTGGACTCCCTTGCTTGGAACGTGGCGTTCACAGTGAATGGGAAAAGCTGGTCTTGTTCGTAGCATCCTTGCTAGGGACCAAGCGGCGGAGGTTAAGGCGATTTGGCGACAGTGTCAATGCCAGCATGTCCCTGCGATCGAGTGCCGCAGGGTCCGCTAGAGGGTCTTATCGGCCAAAGGTCTGCTATGGCTCTACCCGAGAATCGAATCGCGACCGATTGCCACACCTTCACTTCGCGAAAAGCACTTCACGGAAGAAGTTGCCCTCCTCCCAACAGGATTTTGCAACAGAGGAAGCAGTAGCCCCCGGCTTGCGCCGAGGGCTATAGCCGTTTTTGTCCGTTGTATTTCTAGCGGCAACCCACCATAATTCGGCCAGGAAAGTGAACGTCAGTTCATGCGAAATTCAATCTTGAAAGAAAGAGATAGGAGAAACACCATGCGACATTTTTTACTTTGTCATCCGTTTTCAGTAGGTGCATTGGTATCCACCGCCCTGCTGATGACTGCTAGCACCGCAACTGCCCAGCCAGCCCCACCGACAGTTGAGCACCAGCAGCTCGCGCGCGAAGTGGGCGTATGGGACGCCGAGGTCCGTTTCTGGATGCAGCCAGGAGCCGAGCCGCTTGTCAGTGAGGGGAGTGAAACGTGTGAGATGCTGGGCCGCTTTTGGTTGATTAGCAAGTTCGAGGGTTCGTTTGCCGGGATGCCGTTTTCGGGCGTCGGCCAAACGGGTTACGACGTAGAGGCGGGCGAATACGTTTCGACTTGGATCGACTCAATGGCAGGCAACGTACTCATTTCGCGCGGCGCCTACGACGTGACAACGCATACGCTGACCCTCACGGGCGAGGGGAAGGACGCCATGACCGGCCAGCCGAAGCAAATCAAGATGACAACTCAGTACGCGGACGAGGAGCACAAGCAATTCGTTCTCTACGAAGCGGCGGTCGGCTCGGACGAGTGGCACAAGGTGATGGAGATCGACTACACGCGACGGAAGTGAAATTAGCCCCGTTTTTAGCCCCGGGTCACTGACCCGGGGCTAAAAAAACCTTGATTTTCAAAAACAAAAAAAGCCGCCGCCGGAATGTCCGGCGACGGCTTTTTATCGTTATCTATATCAATCTTCAGCCAAGACGCGAACGCATCGCAGCAGCACCGGCAAGCGAAGCACCGAGCAGCACGAGGATCGCCGAAGCAGGCTCAGGAATGACTGCCGTCGGATTGGCACTGCCAAACGTCGTTGCTTCCGGATCAACATTGAAGCTAGCGAACGCTACAAGATTGCCATCTTGGTCGATCGCATCGGTCCCAGCGGGATCGTTGATCGAGTAGATGATCGAGGGATCAAGCGAATCGCGGAAAATCAACTGCGGCTCATCGCCGGAGTAGACGAGATCCGTTCCTCCCAGAAGACCAGCGATTGCGTTGGCTTCATCACCAACGTTATCGGGCGTGTTGATGGCGTCATAAACCGTGCCGATTCCAAGACCAGCGAGGTCACCAGCATCGTCAAGAATGTCGCCGAGTGCTCCGGTGAACGTATCGGTCACAAGAATCGTGAACGAGGGGTTCTCAAGGTCAGGGACCGAGACAACGAGAAGACCTTCCGGGTCGAAGGAACCCGACACTGCGGTGGCACGATCAATCTGGTAAGTGCTACCTCCAGGGTCGGTTTCAACCGAGAGGATCCAACCAGTGAAAGAGGCACCAGCATCACCAAGTAACTCGATGTCCACGTCGGACGGATCAGTACCGGTCGGGTTGGGCTGGAACTCGTTAATCAAAATCGCCGCATTCGCTGCAGCAGCCGACAACATCATGCCGGCACAGAGGGTAGTTATGAGACTTCTCATTAGTCTGTGTTCTCCTAGGGTGAGGCGATACTACGGTGCTCTTGGAACACACACCGCAGTATCAGGCGAAAAGGGGATTGATTTCAATTTCGTTGAGTCGGGAGGCACCGCCACCTGGGAGAGTGCGCTGTCGCTCATCTTGCGATCCTATCCGAAATCGCGACAACCGCAAGGATTTTTCGCGATATTCTACTTTATCTGCGCAATCCGGAGTCTGGCCCGAAGAGAGGGTGGCAAGAAAAGGGCAAGAAATGCAGGGTGAGTGCTGCTAGGCGCACAAATAGGGCAAAAACCATCTCGGACTTTGCAATTCTCCGGCAGCCTTGGACGCGGCGGCGCTCCGTAGTAAAATCCCTTTTTTTATCTTTTGGCAAAATGCTGTGGGCCCATCTTCGCTTGCCGGTTTGCTTCCATCGCTTTATGAGCGATTGAAGGTTCTTTATGGACCAGGAGCCGAGGCAGCGTTTGCCGTGATAGAAGCAGAGTTCGCGCCGCTATTGGCCGAATCGTTGCCGGAGTCGCCCGCTGCTCCGCTTTGGAGCGAACGCGATGTGGTGTTGATTACCTATGCCGATCAGCTTCGCTCCGAAGACGCCTCCGCCACGCCGCTAGCCGTGCTTCGGCAGTGGTTAGTAAAAAAGGGCTTGGATCAACTCCTTAGCACGGTCCATTTGTTGCCTTTTTGTCCCTACTCGTCGGATGACGGCTTCTCCGTTATCGATTACTTGGCCGTCGATCCGGACGCCGGGACATGGGACGATATCGGGGCCCTCGGCGAGCCGTTTGACCTGATGTTTGATTTGGTACTGAATCATATTTCTCAGCAAAGTGAATGGTTTGCTGCTTACAAACGGGGGGAAACGCCCTATGACCGATTTTTTATTGAAGCCGACCCCACAGCCGATTATTCGCAAGTTGTGCGTCCTCGTAGTTTGCCCTTGCTGACGCCCGTGGAAACCAGTCGGGGCTTGCGACATGTTTGGACAACTTTTTCTGAGGATCAAATCGATCTCAACTATGGCGAGCCCATTGTGCTTGCCCGAATGTTGCGAATTCTTGTGGAGTACGCCCGTCGAGGGGCACGAATCATTCGGCTCGAC
>JAJRUA010000350.1 GCA_024278035.1 Planctomycetota bacterium
GGCAACCACCCGTGTGCGCGTCCGCAATGGCCAAACGATGATGATCGCGGGCCTCCGGCAGCGGAACGATGTGGGTGAGTTCAACGGCATTCCCTTGCTAAAGAGTGTTCGATTTTTGGGCCATCTCTTCCGATCGCACAATACGCAGATCAGAGAGAGCGAGCTAGTCGTTTTCATTACGCCTGAGATTGTCGGCTTCTCCGATCCGCTCAGCCCCCGCGATCAACTCACGAGTGACACCGTCTTTTGCCGCCTTGACCATATCCCGGCCGCCGAAGGTTGTCCTTCTTCTGGTGATTGCGGCCCTCGTTGCTCCTCTTGCGAGGGGGGCTCTCCCATCGCAGTTGAGGCGGTCGATAACGAATCCTACGAAGTAGTGCCTTCTCACTCACCTAGCGCGGGGCCCACGCTCGAAGTCATTCCCCCTCAGCCAGTGATTGAAGAGATTGCCCCTCCCTCGGCAAATAATCCCGTCAATGATTCTAAGTTGGATTACCCCTTGATAACCAAGGATCAATTACGTCGCCTTCCCTCAATCCAAGAGGAGAACAGGCCTCTTCTAGCCATAGACAACGTGCCAGCCGATGCGGATCGCCGTGCTGTCGTGCCGACTACCGAGCGGTTGCGACCGGATTACGATTCTCGTTTCCGGGCCATCGGCGGGGTCTACAGCAACCAACAACGTGTTGCCGAACGGCCTGCTAGGCCTTCAGAAGAAGTGCCGCAAACGGCTAAGAAGAAATCTTGGATCGACCGAGCTCTTTTTCGCTAAAACGCGCGGTTCTGGTTATGCGGCTTAGAAGGGTTGGGCCTCTTTACGTAGGGCGTCTCCTTGCCCGTCATGGGCACCTGTTCCGAGCTAAGTTTGTCAGGAAACTGTGGTCCTTCGGCTACCCCCTCTCTGGCAGACAAGCAATGCGTACGATCCCCACTCTTTTGGCCCCAACTCTTCATATGGCCCAAACACCTTACGTGATGAGCCCCCTACGGATCGCTTTCTTAATCGCGGTGACCGTCTTCGTGATTGGCTGCTCACAAGAACCGGCCTCGCCCGTTCCATCCGAAGAGGTGGAGCTAATCAAGCCGACCCCCACCCCTTCCACGAACTTGCCTTCGCAGGGCGAACCGGCGGAGCTTATCGAGCCCGAAACGAAGCCTGTTCCGGAAGCGAAACAAGCGATCTATACCCCTCCCTTTCCGGACCGGGCCAATCTGTTTGAGCCCCTCCGCCAAGCCAACCGTAGGGCCCGATCCAAGAGCGATGACAATACCGAAAGCGTGGTGCTCATGGGTTTTGCCAATCTCGGCACGCCTAAGGTGGTTCTTGCGATTGATGGCATCGTCGCGCCACTCGCCGATGGCGATGAATTGGCGGGCGTGAAAGTCATTTCAATCGCCCCGCCGATGGCCGTGTTGCAACGGGGCCGAAGCCGCTGGACGGCAATGCTCGAATAGGCCCCGGATTGCCTGTCCCCTTTGCCGGGCGGGCTGCTAGCAAGCAGGCGCAAATCCTGAAATCAAAATCAGAAGGCCCCAACAGCCTCAGGAGACCGCTCGTTTTTGCCCACCTCGTGGTTCGCTTCTCGGCGGCTGATCTTGCCGTGTTTGCGATGGCTAGCTACCGTCTGGCACCTCTTTCGATCCCGCTCCCCCTGTTCCCCCTGTGGTGGACGTTGAACTTGCGGAAATTGCCAGTTCGTTCGCTCGGCTCGCTTGCAGCTTGTTGGTTGTTGGCAACGGTGGCTGCTGCGCAGCCATTGCTCTCTCCGCCACCTACACCCGGACGTAGGCAAACGAGCCCAGCTCAAGCAACCTCGGGCCAACGATTGGCCAAGAATCGCTTGGCCCAATCGCTCAATCCGTCGCCCCCCCCCCCGTCTCTCACGCCCCTATTGAAGCGTGCTGCGTTTGAGTCGTCCGTAGCGCCGCCGATCCCTACAACAATTTCGCCGTTGGCTTCTCCCTTAAACGTTTCTCCCCTTGCTGGCGCGCCTCTCGATAGTCGGCAATCCCTCAGCAACCAATCGATCAACAACCAACCGCCACTCGAATGGCCCGGCGGTAGTTACACGGAAGAGGTTTGCGGCCCTGACAAAAGCTCGCCCAACAACCTCTACGACGAGGGCCCCTACGAACGGCATTGGTTCATCAATCAGATGCAGCTTCGTCATTCCTCGACGCATGGCCGCGCGATGGGCCCCGGCGGGCCTTTGCGGGGCACGAGCTGGCGTAACCGGCCTTACCAAGTCACGTTTGACTTTGGTGCTCTCTTGATGACCCGTCGCCCCGCACCGAATGTTCGCAAGAATAACGATCTCTTCAATGCCGTTCAGATTGGCTGGGATTGGGATCATTACTGGGGCACCCAACTCCGTGTCGGCTGGTCGTCTCCCGAACTGCTCAATACGACCCAAAGCGGCGTCGCCAACAACGAAAACCTTTTTCTTTCCGACGCCAGCCTGTTGTATTATCCGTGGGGCGACTCACGGTTTCGTCCCTACTATCGTGTCGGTCTCGGCCTCACTAGCCTTGAGTACACCAATGACAACGGGGTGCGACAAAATGAAGCGTTGTTCACGATGCCCTTCGGCGTCGGATTGAAATACCAAATGCGGCGCTGGCTCGTTTGGCGAACGGAGTTGATCAACAATTTTGCGGTGGGCCAAAA
>JAJRUA010000351.1 GCA_024278035.1 Planctomycetota bacterium
GCGGTAGGGGCGGGCCCTCCTTTTGTAGAGCCCGAGCGGAGACCCTTGGTTTTCTAGGAGAATAGCACCCACGATAATCCCGGATGGACCCAGTTTCTGGGGATGTCCCTTTCATTGTTAAAACGTGGTCTCACGTTTTCGCCAGCGTAGCTACGCCCGCCGATCAACTTCCCATCGTCTCCTTTGCCGTAGCAAGAGGGAGTGTTTTCAAGTACATCGAAATCTTCTACTATTCAGTTCGGCTCCACCAGACGCTCGATTACCGCTCACCCAACGATTACGAAGCCGTACACGCTCCGGTATTAGCATCACGATTTTTCGGTTCCGGTTCTGTCCGAAATTGATGGGATACCGCAACAGCGGGATGCTCCAAGAAGTAAGGGCCTGCACCCCTGGCGACACAGGGGGCAACATAGGGTTTGACACGGCGGGAGCGGGTCACTACCGTTCGCAGCGCCCCTCCCTGCCCTTTTGCCCCCTCCAAAAGCCATGACCGTCCCTCCTCGTGTGCTGATTGTTGACGCTTCTGCCGAATCTCGGGCGGTTCTCCGCACTTTGCTGGAGCATGAGGGAACCGAAACGATTGAATCGGCTCGGCTGGACGAGGCGACACTGGTAGCTGAGCGCGAAACACCCGATTTGATCGTTTACGATGTCGATGGCGAACTGTCGAACGATGCCAGCACGAAAGAGCTGTCCCACGAGGGAGCCGGTTCTTGGGGCTCGCTGGAAGCGTGGAGCAGCCGCACCACTACCCCAATCGTCGTGCTCGGCACCAAGCGGGCCGAGTTGGGGGTTCCCGAGGGAGGAGAATTCGTCCGCAAACCCTACCACTATCGGGCGTTGCTACATAAGATTCAGGATAAGCTTGCTGAGCGCCGTGCTGCCTAATGGCTGAGCGGTGGCTAAGTTAGCCTGCCCGAAAAAGGGGGTTCCCTTTTTCACCCTTTTTTCGTCAGCTTCTCCATCTCTTGAACGCCGCTCCGCCCAAACGGGGACGGCCAACGTTCCGTGCCGTCGCTTTTTGTTATCCGAGGACGTGACCAGGGCCAGCGATTCGTCCTCGAAGGGGAGGAACTCTCGATTGGTCGCATTGCCGAAAATGCTGTCCAACTGCATGACACCGAGGTGTCGCGCAAACATGCCCTATTGCAGGCGGCAGGCGATTCGCTTGTTCTCCGCGATCTCAATAGCTCGAACGGAACCTACGTCAACGGTGAGGCGATCCGTGAGCGGCGACTGCGGACCGGCGACTTGCTCCAGCTCGGCCGTACGCAATTGTTGTACACCGGTTCGCACAACTCGGTGGATGAGACGGAGGGGGGCGTTGATATTGTTTCGGCAACCGACTTTGAAGATGGCTCACGAATCCTGCGCGCCATGAGCCATGCGGAGGGGAGCG
Organism: Planctomycetota bacterium; assembly: GCA_024278035.1. Next base: position 1,403 of record JAJRUA010000351.1, read on the forward strand.
ACCTGCTTGCCACCCCCGCAGGGCAAACCCAAAGCCCCTGGCTCGCCCGTGCAAGAAGCAACCTGCAGCTCATGTACCGGACCGCCCTGGCGGTAAGCCATACGCTGGATATTGATCAGCTTTTGGCGCGGATCATGGACATGATCTTTGAATGGGTCGATGCCGACCGTGGCTGCATCATGCTCAAAGACCCCGAGACGGGCGAACTGCGTGCCCGCGTAAGACGTCGCCGACGAGGTGTGGATGATATTGTTGCGTCGGCCTCCGATTCTTCCTTGGGGGGAACAAGCGGCTTTGCAACCGACGAGAGCGATATCTTTGAGCCCACGCCGGCGGACTCGGTGGCTATGAATGCCGATGAGAAAATCACGATTAGCAAAACGATCCTCGACTACGTCGTCGAACGGGGCGAAGGGGTGCTCACCAGCAACGCGGGTGACGACAGCCGCTGGGATCCGGCAAAGAGCATTATGCGGATGGGCGTCCGTGAAGCGATTTGCGTTCCCATGCAGGGGCGTTATGAACTGAACGGTGTGATTTATATTGACACTTCGCTCACCCCCAAACAAATGCTCCAGCGGCGCAACGCTAACAAGTTTGGCGAAGATCATCTCAAGCTCATGATCGCCATCGCCCATCAGGCGGCTCTTGCCGTGGAAGATACATCGCACTACCAAGCAATGGTCCAGGCCGAGCGATTGGCTGCCGTCGGTCAAACGATCGCCACACTTTCGCACCACATAAAAAACATCCTGCAAGGCATTCGCGGCGGGAGCTACATGATTGAACTCGGCCTCGGCGACCATGGCAAGGCGCTTGTAGGAAGCGAGCCCGATATCGCCGGAGCCGCCAAAGCGGTCGAGACGGTCCACAAAGGGTGGAACATTGTCGAGAAAAATCAGGAACGCATCTCCTCGCTCGTGATGGACATGCTCACCTACAGCAAAGAACGTGAGCCGGAGCCCGAGCCATCGAATCTCAATACCGTCGTCGCCGACGTGGTTGAACTTATGCAAGTTTGTGCTGATGAGAAGAAGGTGGCTATCGTATGGCGTCCGGCCGAGGCGATGCCAACCTTGATGTTCGATCCCGAAGCGGTCCATCGTGCGATAACCAACATCGTCACCAATGCCATCGATGCGTGCGAAGAGCGCGATCCGGCCTGTGTTGAAATTTCCACCGAAGTGGATAAACCGAAGGGGGCTGTCCGTGTAATGATTCAAGACACGGGCGTAGGAATCGAAAAAAATAAAATCGCATCAATCTTCACTGCTTTTGTCTCCGACAAAGGCTCGGGCGGCACCGGCCTCGGACTGGCAGTGAGCCGAAAAATCGCCGAAGAGCATCAGGGCAACGTCTTCGTCACCAGCCAGCCGGAGGTTGGCAGCACGTTCACGTTGGAACTGCCACTAACGCGGCCCGAAGAGTCGGAGCCTTTGAGCGAAGACGCCAACAGCGCGACCCATGGGGGATAAGTGAAAGCCAATCACCCTTGGTAGCCCGATGGGGCTCCGACGAACGGGTTGCTTCTTTTTTCTTCGCCGATGGTGGTCGTGGGCCCATGCCCCGGGTAGACGATCGCCTCATCGGGGAGCACGAAGAGTTGGGTATGAATCGACTGGCGGAGGGTCTGAAAATCGCCATCGGGAAAATCCGTACGGCCCACGCTTCCTTGGAATAAAACGTCGCCAGCGACCAGGTGCGTCTTGCCCCCCGCTTCTGTCGGCGTGAGCAAGAACGAGACATGCCCGGCTGAGTGTCCCGGTGTGTCGAGAACCTGCCACGCCATGCCTGCCGCCTCGTACGTGTCGCCGCCACAAACGGTCTTGTCAGCCGGGGGACTGAGCAAATCAAAGCCGTAACCGGCAGAAAGATTCGCTGCCGGATCGCGTAGCTTTCCGGCGTCGCCCTCGCCAATCACTAGCGGAGCCTCGGGCCAGCGTTCTTTGATCGCCTCGTTCCCCGCGATATGGTCCGCATGGCCATGCGTGTTAAGAATCGCCGCCGGAGTGAGCGAGCGTTCCCCAAGCAATTGTAGAATCGCCTCCGGCTGCATTCCGGGATCGAAAACGACGCAATCCTCACGGCCCGAAAGATGGAAAATCAGGGTATTTTCGTCAAACGGCACGGAAATGATCTTGGCAACCTGTACGCCACAGGGCCCCTCCGAACACAAATCCTGGGGTGCTGGCATCGCTTTTTCTCCACGTTTTTTCGCCTTGGATCACTCTTCCCGCGTCCCGTCGGCTCGTCTAGTATTAAGTCTGCTTGCATTCTATCGTCCCGGTGATGAAACGAGCAGGCACCCTGCTTTCCATTTTAGCCCCCCCTTTCGCACTCCTTGCCCCTCTTTCGCTAACCGCGCCGGAGAACTCCCCATGCCTTTCAATCGCCTTACCTTGCTACGCTTCGTCCTCCGTGCCAGCGGGTTTGCCTTTGTAGGCTTGCTTGTCCTCCAGGCGCCCAAGGCCACGGCTCAGCGTCTGACTCGACCGATCTTTCGTGTCAACAACGCTGTGAACAACGACACAAGCAAAGGGCACGATACGCAAGTTTTGCAAGCCGCAACACGAGGCCCCATCGATCCGAATAATCCGTTTGCAGGCGTTTCACCTGAAGAAGCGGGCTTGGTGTACATCGATACGAATGTCCAACCCGCGTCGGCCAGCGAAGCGATCTCTCCGCTCGATTTGACGCAGCACGAGGGAGAACACCCCCTCATGCCCTGCCTTCGACTTGCGAAAAGGGCGATGGCTGATATCGATCAAAACATCCAAGACTACTCCGCTACCTTTACGAAGGTAGAGCGTCTGAACGGTTCTCTAGGAGCGCCTCAGCAAATGTTGATTCGCGTTCGTCATCAGCCGTTTAGTGTTTATCTAAAATTCATTCAGCCGACTCCGGGACAGGAGGCTCTTTACGTTGCCAATTCGAACGGTGGCAAAATGGTCGCCTTGGCTTCTGGTTGGAAACGACGCATTGGCACGCTCAACCTCGATCCCAACGGCGCAATAGCTATGCGTGGCCAACGCTATCCGATCACAAAGTCCGGCATCCGGAACCTGACGGCAGAGCTCATCGAAATTGCCGAATCGGACGTCAAGTACGCTGAATGCGATGTCACGGTGAACAGCAACGTAAAGATCGATGGCCGGCCTGTCACCATGGTCGAAGCGACCCATCCTGTCCCTCGAAAGAATTTCAAGTTCCACAAGGCACGCATCTTTATCGACCAAGAGTACCGCATGCCCGTCGCCTACGAGGCCTATAGTTGGCCCCCAAGCAAAGACGGAGCCCCTCTGCTAGAAGAGCGTTACATCTACACCAACTTGAAGATCAACAATGGCTTCGGCGACGAGCACTTTAGTGCCGAGAACCCGGCGATGTTCAAGTGATTCAAGGCCGGTGGCCCTTAGCCCAGCGGTGCCGACCACTGATGGTGGGCATGAGCTGCAAGCCCCCTTCTTGGCCCCCGGCCCAAAAGCTCAAACATCCGGGTCGTTCCAACAATTGCTCTCGATTTTTTGAGAAGACGTTCGGAAACTTCTTGTAGGCGAGACGCGAGCGTCTGCCGCCGGAGTGAATCCCGAAGGGTTTTCATTTCTACGATTTCCCCAACGCCTGGCCCAAGAAAAAGCTTGGGGGGTTTCGGCCACTTGGGGGAATCTGGCTCCTCGGAGCAAACCCGCTGAAAGCGGCCCTTCCCGAAACGGGGGACTTTTTGCGATCGTTCGGGGATCCCCGCCGAGTCATTTTCCATGCAGAAGAACAGCAAAGTCATTTTTTCGCCTAGCTGCCAGTGAAGCGACTGCAATGCGTGCGTGCAGTATTTCCCGTTGATTATTGATAATTGATATTCACATGCGGGCCGATAGCGACGCAAGCTATGCCAAACAGCTACAAAACAGACTTTGCAGTTCTCCTGATTTTCCGTGGCGAGGCGTTGTGTTATAGTGGCTCGACGTTTCCAAGTCAGGAAGGGTCCAAGTCAGGAAAGGCCATCGAGACAGGCGTCTCTCATGGATTCGTGGTGCTCTTTGGTTGAGGGTTTCTCTAGCCGAAAAATGACTGCCGTGTGACATCGGAAGAGCGCCCGGCGAAATCGTATTTCAAGGAACAAACTCCTATGCCCCAATTCTCGCTCAAGGACTTCCTTTCCCTCCCGATCAATCCGGACGAAACCTTGCAAGGCGGAGTCCTATCGATGAATGAACTCATAGGAATCTCTGAAGAAGAGGATCTAAAGCAGTTGTCTTTCGTCCTTTGGCGTTTGGCATCAAGTGAATTGGTACATGCTAAGCCCTTGTTGCCCGAGATGGGAGACCGCTTGGAAGCCATTGTCGGGGTGTTGCTTGAGTTCTACACGGAATTCGATTTTCCCTCCCGTCCGGCTAAAATTGAATGCAATGACCAAGCCTTAGCCGAAGAGTTGGGAGAAGCCCTGTCGGGATCGGGTACTGTGGTATCTTTCGCTCCCGATATGGAGGAGTGGACCGAACTCCTGGAGGGATTTAGGCAACGCTTTGATTCCCTCGTCTCGGCCCCTTCTCTTGCTGTCTCAGGCAATGGTGAACAACCGATTCGAGAGTTTGCAGAGGCCGCAGCCGCGTTCTATCGGTCGGCTCCTTGGGATTATCTCGAAGATGTTGACCTCATTAAAATTGAAACACCCAGGCCTCCCCGTGGCCTGAAATATGCCGTCGTACTAGGGGCAGGTTCGCAGACCTACGGCCTTGGGTTCTACGATGACGAAGAAGACCATTATGCCCTCATGGCCCAGCGAGCGGATGTCAACGAGTTGGAGCTGTGTAGCCTCACTTTCGATAGCCTGGCTGAAATATCGCCTCAAGACGCCCTTTTGTGGAAGGAATGGGATTTGCCCTTGGAGACGGGCGAGGCGTTTCCTGTTATGAGTCTCTTTTCCGAAGGCGAGGCACGCAGTCCTACGCCCAAGGAACTCGACTTCGCGACTATCCTCCTTAAAACGCTTGCGGATACGAGCGAGGAGGATTTGGATTCAGGGCGATGGACCAAGTGGATTCAGTTCAAGGGGAAACGCAAGAAGTGTGTACTCTCCCTCCCCGACCTCCTTGATCCGCCCGATCATCAAGAGTGGATTCGCCGCGGTAAGATGCCCGAACCCCGCGGCAACGAACAGTTTCTTAAGCACATACAAGAGTTTGTCCATCAAAATTGTGAAGGAATGGATGCAGACCAGGTGAACGCGGCGATCCATGCCAAGTTCATGGGGCGCTCCATGGGGAGTTTCGCCCTCCCTGCCGAAACTCCCCAGGAACGTGCAGAGGTGCTTTGCCAAGAGTCTGTCCAGACCTTTGGTCGTCGACGACTTATCTTAGCCAAACAGGCGCTGGCGGAAGACCCCGACCATGTGGAAGCGAACATTCTTCTAGCCGAATCGACAAAAAATGCGGAACAAGCGGTTGAGCGATTTCAACACGCCAAAGAATTGGGAAGAAAACAGCTTGGCCCTCTTATGGAAGAGGCGGCTGGTGAATTCTGGATGTGCACGGAAACTCGCCCCTACATGCGAGCCTGCCACGGTTTGGCAACCACTTTACAGAAAGCAGGGCAAACGAGTGATGCCATCGCCGAGTACCAAGAAATGCTCCGCCTCAATCCGAACGATAACCAGGGTGTCCGGTACGAATTGATCCCTTTGCTGGTAGCCCACAATCGAGAATCCGACGCTATTCGGTTACTGAACGACTACCGAGAAGAAACGGCTTTCTGGTCCTACATGAAATCGCTAGTTGAATACCGACATAGCGGCAGTTCTTCTGCATCTAAGAAAGCCATGCGGGCTGCATTCAAGGCCAATCGTCATGTTGTCAGCACCCTGCAGTCAGCAGAGCTGCCAAGGTTTCCCGACTCCTACGCACAAGGCACGCCGGAGGAAGCCATTTTCTGCATTGGGGAAATGGAGCAAGCGTGGGATGAAACCAAAGGTTACGTAGAGTGGATGTTCCGTGAGAACTTCGTCTGGGAGAAAGAGCAAGAAAAGAAGCTTCGCGAGCAAAAGCGACGTCAACGTAAGAAGGCTTCTGATCGCAGGACTTGGCGTCGGAGATAGCCCGCATGGATTGATGCAGGACGGTATCTGCTTGGTTCCCGGTTGTTTTCGCTAAAACGGCCCCTCCGATTTCCTTGCGGTTGTTTACGAATTATGGCTCTTCGCCGGAAGGGGCGGGCCCTCTTCTGTCGATCCCGATCTGAGATGCCTCTATTCTTGGCGAGGAATCACCCACGATAATCCCTGATGGAACATTTATGCCGGGGTAGGCGATTCCACCCTCAGGGCCGTTTACGGTTCTTACGCAGCGAACGCAAGCGAACGGGGCCCAGGACGGGGCTCGTGAAATGTTGTTGGCTAGACCACACCCCGCCGTGAACGACGAGGCTAATACCGCATGCGGGAAAGGGGCTAATACCGCTACGTGGGAAGTCGAACGACATGAACGTCCCTGTGCTGGATGGGTAGATTCTGATCTGCCGATCGCCTAAGGCTTGCCTTTTTGGTGGTGAGCGTCTGCTCCCTGTCCGCGCCGACGACGTTGGGAGGTCATGCGCTGCTGTCGTTGAGGCTGGGGCGGCAGAGGGAATCGCCAATTCGCCTGAAGCCTATCCCCTGAAGCCTATCCATGGAACCTACTCACCGATTTGGCGGAAGAACCAATTTTTCGATACCTCAGGCGTATTCTCGATTTTTTATCAAGCCCGGGTAGGGGATCGGGTACTTGCCCTCGTCGTTGGCTGGCAAAGGTGAGGGAGAGTCCATTGTTAGCTGGTCGATTTCCGGCGCAAACTCATGCTCGCAATGAAGCATTTGGTCGAGTGTAACGATTTGGCCGGTATGAGCGGCCATTCGGCCCATGGAGGTAACCAAACTTGCCATCGTGCCCCGTTCGACTTCGTTGTAAGGCTGGTCATTTCTGATCGCTGCAATGAGGTGATCCCATTCGAGTTGATAAGGGCTGGGCTCGGGCTGGGGATAAGCCCATCGCAGGTGGGCTTTATCGATGTTGTGGCCCTCGTAAATACGGCATTTTGCCGGCGTGTGGGCAGCCGTGGAGATGACGGCCAGTCCTTTTGTGCCATGCGCATAACTGGCAAATTCGGAATGACAACCGGGCATCGACCGGCCGTCGACGAATAATTTTGTTCCATCTTCAAAGGTATATTCTATCGAATACGTATCGAAATTTTGATCGACACTATCACCTCGGTAGTGGCGACCGCCGGTAGCCATGGCTTTCACAGGCCAGGCGTTTTTCATCCAGCATGATTCGTCAATGTTGTGAATCAGGAAATCGCTGACTGCCCCTCCACTGAGCCACAAGAAGGAATGGAAATTAGCGATTTGGTAGAATAACTCCTTTTTCCCTTGGGGCATGGGGCCGACTGTTTCGGAACCGGTGGGTCCTGCCAAGCGATAGGCACGCAACATCGTGAGATCACCGATCTCCCCCCCCTGGATTCGCTCGAATAATTCTTCTCTCGCCTTGCAATGCCGGCACATCAACCCAACGCCAACCTTAAGGTTTTTTTCTAGTGCGACCTTGTTGAGTTCAAGCATCCGAACCGACGTCGGGCCATCGACCGTTACCGGCTTCTCCATAAAGACATTCAAGCCTTTTTCGACGGCATAGGAGTAATGGACCCAACGAAACGCAGGGGGAGTCGCTAAGATGACGATGTCTCCAGGCCGAAGACAGTCCATGGCCTGTTTGTAACCATCAAAATGGATAAATTTCTGGTCCTCGGGAACGGCAATCGGCCCGACGGTCCCGTATTTTTTTACCAAGTTGGCGTAGCTGCTAGCCAGTTTTTTCTCAAAAACATCGGCCATCGCGACCAGTTTGATCGGACCATTTTTGACCGACAGAGCATCGCGAACTGCTCCGGTTCCACGTCCGCCACACCCTACCAATGCGACTCGAATCGTGTTGTCTTCACCGGCAAAAACTTTGGGAGGCGAGCTTGCTAGAATCGCCGTCGCTGCCGCGACTCGTCCGCTTTGCTTGAGAAAATCACGCCGCGAAGAACTCTTTTTCTTTTGGGGGGGCATGGGGAAATTGTCGGTGGTAGATGGCACGGGAAGGAATAGGCAAAAACAGATTCAGACGTCCATGGATTTTCGTGGACTCGTTATTACAGACAAACGACCCTCTTATCTGCGAGTCCTACAAAGGGGCAGTAAGTCCCTCAAGGTCGGCTCACTGTAGTAGGGTTTCTCAACAGTTGTCTGAAAGCGAGCCACTTAGAATTTCGTTAGTCGTCAACCGAAACCTCATCCTCTTTTTGCTCAGGCGCGGTTTTCTCCCAC
>JAJRUA010000352.1 GCA_024278035.1 Planctomycetota bacterium
AACCGGTCGCGTACTTGTACACGTAAAATGCGTTGTAAAAATGCGGGATGCGAAGGCATTCTAGTTCCAATTCTTTGTCAATCACAAAGTCGGGGCCAAAGTAGGCATCGAGCAATTCGCGATAGACACAGCGGAAGCGGTCAAGCGTGAGCGCTTCGCCTGCCTCGGCCAGTTCATGGGTGATTTTCTCGAACTCGGCGAACATCGTTTGGCGAATGATCGTGCCACGGATGGCGTCGATCTCTCGGTTCACCAAGTAAGCCCGTTCACTGTCCGTCTTCGCCCGATTCATCAAGTGGCGACTTAAAAGCTGCTCATTGAACGTGCTGGCCACCTCGGCGACGAAAATCGTGTAGTTGTAGTACTCGTAAGGCTGATGGCTCGATGAGTAATGGCTGTGCATCGAGTGTCCCGCCTCATGCGTGAGCGTGAAAACGTGATCCAAAACATCCGGCTGATAGTTCATCAAAATGAAGGGGTCGCCATCAAACGAACCGGCAGAGAACGCGCCGGAGTTTTTCCCTTGGTTCGGATAACGATCGCACCATCGTCCCTTGAGCCCCTTTTCTAGCGTCGCACAGTACTCCTTGCCGAGTGGCTGGAGCGATCCTAGGATTACCTTAACGGCTTGATCCCACGTGTGACGTTTGTCGAGGTCGGTAAGGATGGGCACATAGGTGTCGTAGGAGTGAACCTCCTTGAGTTTCATCTTCCGTCGGCGCAAATCAAAGTACTTGTGGACCGCCGGCAGTTTTGATCGGACCGCTTGGGTGAGATTCTCATAAACACTCACCGGCACGTCATCGGAAAAGAGCGACGACTCAAGGGCACTCTTGTAGCCGCGTGCCTTGGCGTAGTAGACATCCTTCTGGATCGACCCGGCAAGCGACGCGGCGAGGGTGTTCTCATGGTCAGAAAACTCGACATAAAATTGCTCGAACGCCTTCTTTCGGACAGGCCGTTTGGGCGAGTGAAGGAACACGCTGAAGGACGATTGGTTGAGTTCCACCTTCTCGCCCTTTTCGTTCTTCACTTCGCCGAATTTCATGTCGGTGTCGGTGAGCTGACGAAAGATCGTGCTTGCCGCCCCTGCCATTTCGCTCTGCATCGCTAGAAGTTTTTCTTCCCCTTTGGTTAGCGTGTGTGGCTTGTAACGGACCAACCTTTCCAGCATCAGTCGGTAAGGAGCCAACGCCTTGGCATCGAGTAATTTTTTTAGTTTGGCTCCCGATATGGCTAAAACCTCAGGACGAATAAAGCTCGCTGCTTGGGCGGCAAGGCTAGCGGAACTTTGCAGGCGACCCATCATGTCTTGGTAAGTGCCGTTTGCCTGGTCTTCGGTCGTTTTGAGCATGGCGTAGTAGCCGATGCGTTCCCCTTCGCGGTCGAATTGGCTATCGAACTTGAGGCACTTAGCAAGCGCAGCCGGTCCTTCGGCCAGCGTGCCGCGAAACGATTCGTACTTAGGAATCTGCTTGCTCCACTTAGCGAAGGCCTTCTCCCATGCCGCGTCCGAAGGAAACAGGCTAGAGAGGTCCCAGGTGTCAGAGGTTTTGACTTTAGAACGAGCGGGTATTTTTTTCATATCGGATTATTGAGCAAAAGATGGTCATTTTGATTGCGAGCCGTGTCGTCCCCGACCACGGCGCGCGTAAGAAGCTCGCCGTGGTCGGGGACGACACGGCTCGCAATCAAGTAACTCGCATCACCATTTCCACAGCGCGGTACCCCAGGACAAACCGGCCCCGAAGCCGCACATCATTAGTTCATCGCCTGGCGCAATGCGGCCTTCTCGAAACGATTCGTCGAGGGCAATCGGAATGGATCCGGCCGACGTGTTTCCGTAACGGTCGAGGTGCTTTACAACGCGATCCGCAGGGACGCCCATCGAATCGGTCGCGGCGTCGAGAATCCGAGCGTTTGCTTGGTGCAGGAGCCACAGCTTCACGTCGTCGCGTTCCCGGCCGGTCTCTTCAAGAACGTGGGCAAATGTGTCTTCTAGCAAACGAACGGCCCACTTAAAGACAGAGCGTCCCTCCATGGCCATCAGCCAATCGCTGGGCGAATCGCCCCGGTTTTGGTCGAACGGTTTTTCTGTTCCCCCCACAACGCGGGTCAGCAGTTCGGTCCCTGAGCCGTCGGCCCCCAGTGTTGCGGCGAGCATGCCTTGCTCTTCGGTCCCTCGCTCCAAAACAACAGCCCCCGCGCCATCGCCAAACAGGGGGTAGGTCTTGATGTCTTCGGGATCGAGCACACGAGTATTCACATCGGCACCGATAACCAAGACACGTCGTGCTGAGCCACTGGCAATGAACTGGGCGCCCGTTACCAGGGCGTACATGAAACCGGCACAAGCGGCGACAACGTCCATGGCCGGGCAATGGATGCCGAGCCGATCTTGCACCAACGTTGCCGTCTGTGGCATAAGCCGATCGGGCGTGAAGGTGCCGAGTACGATCAGATCAATGTCGTCGCGCGATCCGCCAGCCGATTCAATCGCTTTCTCAGCCGCTGCCGTGGCAAGGTGGCTCGTTGCGATTCCCTCAGGCGCGTGGCGTCGCTCAAGAATGCCGGTCCGCTGGACGATCCACTCCGGATCGCAACCGAGATGCGCGAGGTCTTCGTTCGTCACGATTTTCTCAGCCAGGCAACTTCCTGTGCCGGCAATCCGTACACCCATCAGGCGGCTTATGGGGCCACGTCGGACGGTAATAGCCGCTTCACTCATGTTCAGTCGTGTTACGAAGGGGATAGATAAAACAGGCCGCAGCCTACGCCCCAGCCCCCCTAATCAGCAAGCCCACAAGCCCCCCGAGGGGTTTTTTTACGTCCCCCTACGCGGCCCGGCGACGGGTTCGTTTCCTCTCATAGAGCCGGGCATTGCCCCGCTTGCCCGTTTCGCGGACGGCTCCCATCTCACGAAAACAGTAGGCTGCCCGCTGGGCAATCCATCGATCGACGCCCATCGCCTTCGCTAGGTCCGCTGTGTCGAACGGCTTGGGTAGCTTCCCCGGAGCCAATTGCCAGAGGTCGGCAACGGTCGTGAAACGGAGCGTCTCCACGACGTTCGTCAGGCACTGATCCTCCGAAACAAAATCATTTTTTCGCCAACGTCGCCTCCGACCATGTCCCGGATAGCGGCGATCTTCCACTTCCACCAGCGGAACTTCCAGCACAAGCCGCTTGTGAGGGAACGCCCGTGTAAAATGGATCAGTTCATGAAACAGATCGGTCGGCACGCCGCGTTTAGGGCTCCACCGGCTCGATACCGGCTTGCCCCCTTTTTTATCGAGCTTGACGATCCGCTTTCGGGCGACGATTGGTTTGACGACCAACACGTCTTGCTTCTTACAGAGCGTACGAATCTTGTCACGAATCGCGGCAAGCCCGCCGTGCTGAATCTCAATCAGCAGACCGTCACGCACCACGTCGATACGATAACGCCCCAATCGGACTTCGACCTCACCATCGTCACCGGCGTAAAGTGCCTTGAGCTGCTGGTGGAGAGAGGTTTCCATAGAGTTGCAAGCGATCCGTGTCGTCGTGTCGAATATCCGCCGAAGGAGGGACCACGGCATGTGTAGAAAGCTCGCCGTGGTCGGGGACGACACGGCTCTCACGGGAGGACTCTCACTCAAGACGCCGGGGTTACGCCGAAATCTTCCACGGTGAAGAGGCTTGACAGTTCATAACCTCGCTCAGCAAACGCTTCGCGGCCCCCTTCGAGACGATCGACGATCGCCAAGACTCTTTTAACTTTAAGCCCCTCGGCTTCGCACAATTCGATCGCCTTGAGGCTCGAACCGCCGGTGGTGACGACGTCTTCGACGATGATGAGGTCTTCGCCCGATTGATAGGGTCCTTCGACTTGTTGCCCCTTGCCGTGCTCTTTGGGTTCTTTGCGAACCATCACGCCACGCAAGGAGTAACCCCGGTTGCCGGCGATCGTGAGGACCGAAGCGATGATCGGGTCGGCACCAATCGCCATTCCGCCTACCAATCTAGGGCCTTGCCCCATCTTGAGGCTCAAGTCGCCGATCAGGTCAAGCATTCCCTCACCGATCAGTTTAAGGCCTTGGGCGTCGAGCGTCACCTGACGGCAATCAAGGTAATAGTTTGCCTTCTTGCCCGAGGCGAGGGTGAACTCGCCAAACTGAAGGGCTTTGGCTTGGATCAACTTGGCAAGGGCGTCGCGTTCGTACATAAAGTCAGAAGGAAAGATGGTGATCGGGATAGCGGGGAAAATCGAATAGCAACCCATCTTACCGCTTGTTACCTCCGCACCGTAACCGCCGAACCGACGGACAAGATATCGTACAGCTCGCCTGCGTCCCTAGAAGCGACCGAAACGTGCCCTTGGTGTTCGGGCGTAGCGACTTGGCTAGCATCGATCACGACACTTCCGGCGGTGCCACGAAGGACCATCTTGGGAGATTCGGGCGTGTCAAGCCGTTTTTGATCCAGTCGCCATGCTCCTTCGGAGGTGGCGGCTCCGTCGATCTGTGCAGGGAACCGTCCGGCGTAACGACCGTCGAGCAGCAGCACGATTTCGTTCGTTTCAAGCGACACCTCTGCCGTGAACGGCCCGCGGACGACTTTTAGCAACTGCCCCGGCTGAACCGCCTCGGGCGTAGCGATGCCGTTGATCTTGCCAAGCAAACGCCAGGGAACGCGGTACTGTTCGGCAATGGTTGCCAGTGTTTCGCCGGGCTGCACCTGATGGGGCGGCTCAAGCCGGTGCTCCATTGAGTAGATCACCGTGCCAGCAAGCTGGTCGAGCAGCACATGGATATCGGCTCGTTGGTTGGGAGTGAGTGTCGGCTCATGTCGCCACTGCGACAAAAGCAGATGGGCCCTTGTGAGTTCGTTTCGCTGGAGGGCCGACTGAATCAAAGGCCAAGCCGCATCAAAACCACTTGGCGATGCGTTCTCGAACGCCGGAGCGGTTGGTTTTGCGGTCGGGGTTGTAAGAGAAGTGCGGCTGGCAGCGGCGTTGTCAGCAGCGGCGTTGTTATCTGGAAAGGCCGTGCCACCAAGGGGCGTTGTTTCTGAAGCTTCGTACGCTGGCGTTGTCGTTCCAAGCGAAGGGACATGGCCCGTCACAGCAGGAGGCTCTGCTGGAGGGGCGGGGAGGGAAAGGGTGGTTGCCATCGCCCCGCCCGGCGCGGCCCCTTCAATCGGTGTTGCTTCAGGCAACCCTCCCGGCAAAGCCGGCAGTGGAGGCAGCTTAGGGAAATTATTTCCGTTCGCCGCGGGCGTTCTGCTTGGCGGCGCGTCCTTAAATGCCGGAGCGGCCGATTGCGCGGGTGCCGAACGGGCCACGGGGGCTGAACGGGCAGCTAGGCTCGATTGCGAGGCCTCAAGGGGAGCGGGATCGATCGCAGGGGCCTCGTCCCATGTTCCGAGCGAACCGTCATCGAGCGCAACAGGTCCCTGTTCGTTGATCTTTAACGCCAAAAAGATGCCCAGGGCAGCAAGCACCGCGATCGTGGCAAGTGGGCGGATAGTACTCATCGGGATTTCGTCCTCCGTGACGATAACTCGCTAGCGTAAATAACGCAAAAACATATCGGGAGGGAGCGTAACGAAAGCCCCGGGCCTTAGCCACAGCAATCTGGCGCCCCCTGCTAGCAACTAGCAAGCTGAAAAGCTACGCCAGCCTCCAGCCATCCGCTTTCAATTTCTCTTAATTGGGGCTTGCGGGAGCAATACAGCAGGCCGACCCTCGGAGGGCCCGGTTTAGTTGATTGGTCTTGCCCCCGGAGCCACCTATCTTGCCGGGGCAACCCTTTCTACACTGCGGAGTGTGAGCACTCAGGCCACGGTGGCCGACGCGGCGTCTCCTGCCCAAGGGGGCCTTGCCCGGCTTGCCGATCAATTGACTCGGCACGAAGATTTCGTCCGCGTCTCCAAGAGCCTCGAAGCGGGGCATAGTGGGACATTGGGCGGCGTCTGGGGCGCTTCGCGCGCGTTGGTTGGGGCGGCTCTTGCCTGTCGGGCCCCGGGGCCCGTGGTGATTGTTTTGCCGCACCTGAGCGATGTCGAGCCGTTCGCAGCCGATGTCGAACTCTTCTCCAAGAAGCCCATCGCGTTGTTCCCCGCTTGGCAAGCCGAACGGGCCGAACGGGTGGTCGATGACGAAACCTTCGGTCTTCGGTTACGAACGCTCAAAGCGCTCTCGGGCGACACCCCACCGGCGATCGTGGTGAGTTGCATTCAAGCGCTGCTGCAACCGACGATGCCGCCTGAGCGAATCCTTGCCGCTACGCGGCAGTTGGCGGTGGGCGACTCGCTTGATAC
>JAJRUA010000353.1 GCA_024278035.1 Planctomycetota bacterium
CTGGCGATCTCTTTGGTGAGGAAGCCGCAGGCAATGACCGTTTTGGTAACGACAGTCTTGATGGCGGCAACTTTAGTGATGGGGCGGGTGTCGAAGAGATGCCAGCCTTTGAAGACGTACCTCCTTCTGACAACGCTGGCGGCCTTTTCGGTGAAGAACCGGCGGACGATGCCGGCGGCCTGTTTGGCGAAGAGGTCGATGAAGCAGAGGACTTTGTTCCCGCCGACACCGCCCCCGCTGAAGAGGCTGCTCCTGCCGAGACAGATCCGTCCGACGAAGACGCCTTCGACGATCTCTTCGGTGCTTTTGGTGCCGTCCTTTACGAGCCGGGTGGCTACTTCAGCACCAGCACACGAACCTGGGTTGATAACACGGGCACGTTCTCTTGTGTTGGTCGGTTGGTTGCCGTTGAAGGAACCGACGTCCGCTTACAAAAAATGAACGGCACGATGGCCATCGTTCCGCTAGGCCGGCTTAGCAGCCGCGACCTGGAGTTCGTCAACCGCCAAGCCTCGGCCCAGTACGAAGTCGAACTCATCCGCACCGCCCAGCGGTAAGGGAGCCATGCCCCAGGTCAATTTTGAGGGCTCGATTCTCGATAGGAGGGGGGGGGCTTGCCGTGGAAAGGGTGCGCGATCGAGTCAAGCGAACCGAAGCGACCTTATTGAGGCTGTCGCTTTCTCCATACATTGGACACTAAATGAAATTCCTAATTGCTGGTGGGGGAGTGGGAGGATTAACCGCCGCCATTGCTCTGGCACGAGAGGGACACCGCATCCAATTGCTAGAGCAAACACCGGAGCCCAAGTCCGTAGGTGCCGGGATCAGTTTGCAGCCCAACGCGATGCACGCCTTGGGGCTGCTTGGGTTGGACAGGGAAGTCGCTCGGCGAGGTCACACGGCGTCCGAAGCCCGCCTTCAATTCTCTACCGGTAGGAAAATCAAGGTCATCGATTTTTCTCCCCTGTTAAAACGCTACGGATACCTCCCCCTCTCGATCCATCGTGCGGACTTGCTTGAGGTGCTGCTCCAGGCAGCGACGGAGAGTGGCGTTGAGATTCACTTTGGCCAATCCGTGCGTTCTTTCTCAATCGATATTGATCGCGTCAAGGTGACGACCGTCCAACAGGAGAGGTTTCATGGCGATGCCTTGATCGGTGCTGAGGGGATCCACTCAAAAGTAAGGGCTCAATTGTGGGGCGACCAACCGACCCGCTACTCCGGCTATGTCTGCTGGCGCGGCATCGTTGTTGATCCTTTTCTTGCCGAGTCCGTTGACGGAGTGAATGAAATTTGGGGCGAGGGGGCGAGATTCGGTTTTATGCAGTGCGGTCTGGACAAGGTCTACTGGTTCGCAACAAAATCCACCAGGCGATGTCGAGAAATCTGCGATGAACTCAAGCCAACCTTCCGTGGTTGGCCCGATCCTGTCGGATCAATACTTGAGAAAACGCCTATCGACCCAATTATTTTCAATGAAATTAGTGACCGCAAACCGATTTTTCCGTGGTCGCGCGGCCGTGTCACCCTACTTGGCGATGCGGCGCATCCGATGACCCCAAATTTCGGCCAGGGTGGAGCCCAGGCAATCGAAGATGCGATCGTTCTTTCCATGTCGATCGTCGCAAATGTCGATCCGGAACTTGCTTTTCGATCCTACGAAACCCATCGTCACCGGCGTACTCGCCGATTCGTCAATGAGTCTTGGCAATTCGGTCGAATCGCCCAGGGAGGAAACTGGCCTGCGAGGTTCGTACGCCGCTGGCTGCTGGCTTTAATGCCGGAATCAAAGATGCGAAAACAATTGGATGTGCAGTTCAACGTCCAAAAGCATTTTAATGCTTTCGTTGCCGTTGATAAATCGTAACCGTTCACGACGGAAGCCGCGATTTTTCGCCCATTCCCGCGGCTTCCGCCTGCGGCTGTAACCATAACTTTGACTTTGCAACTCTCCTGAGTGGGGTGCCCTGCCGCTGTCGCGTAGAGCCTACCTATGTTAGAGTGAACAGCACCGGTAGGGTGAGGAATGGGCCTTGCAAGCCTGCCGGGCTACCCTCATCTTGTCCCCCAAGAGCCTCCGACTATGCGTGACGCGGTCGTCTTCTATCTCAATGGCCAACGTACAGAGGTTGGCGACGCTCGTGTTGTCAGAACGCTTTCGGAATTCGTACGGGATGAACGTGGGTTCGTCGGCACAAAAGTGGTTTGTGCCGAAGGAGATTGCGGAGCCTGCAGCGTTCTCATTGGCCGTCCCGCTAAGGAGGGGGGCCGCCTGGGCAGGGAGGGAAAGCGATTGGCTTACCTCGCCATCGACGCCTGCATAGCGATGGTTTATCAGCTCGACGGTTGCCATGTGGTGACCGTCGAAGGACTGTGTGAGGGGAAAAGTGAATCGCTCTCTCCGGTCCAGCAGGCAATGGTCGATTGTCATGGGAGCCAGTGTGGTTTTTGTACACCCGGTTTCGTTACCACGCTTCAGGGACTGGTTGAGCAGCAAGTGGAAGAAGGCGTAGCGATGGATGCGGAGACGCTCCGCTACGGTCTGTCGGGCAACCTTTGCCGTTGTACCGGTTACGAACAGATTCTTGAAGCGGGCCGCTCGATTAAAAACGCTCAGCCCCTAGCCGATCGTTATGATGCGGCACCGATGCTCGCCGATTTTGCAAAATTGGCCAGCGAGCCTGTTATGATTAAAACGATGGACGGCATCGTCACGCGTCGCATCTTTTTGCCCACGACGATCGAAGAGGCGGCTCGTTTTAAGGCCGATCATCCCGGTGCCCGGCTCATTAGCGGAGCGACGGACATTGGTGTCTTACGCAATCATGGCCGGATGGATCCTGAGATGGTCATCGGCTTGAGGAACCTCATTGGTTTCGATTTCATTACGATCACGGACGACACGTTGATTTGCGGTGCAGGGGCCACCTGGGACTCTATTGAAGCGGCGGTCCAAGACCTTGTGCCGGACTTCGGACGAGTCCTTAGCCGCTTTGGCAGCCCGCAGATTCGTAACATGGCGACGATCGGTGGCAACATCGCTAACGCTTCGCCGATCGCCGATTCGCTTCCTTTTCTCTATGCCACCGATTCGCAGGTTGAGCTAACAAGTGTCCGTGGCAAGCGACTCGTGGCCATCGACAAGTTCTACCGGGGTTACAAGCAGCTCGACTTGGCCGAGGACGAACTTATCACAGCAATTCACACCCCAATCCCCAAGAAGGGCGAACGCCTGAAACTGTTCAAAATCTCGAAGCGTCGCGACATGGACATCAGCACCGTGACTGCCGGTTTTTGGATTCGTCTGGAAAAAGAGCGTATCGCCGAGGCTCGCTTTGCGATCGGCGGGTGCGGGCCAACAATCATTCGCTGCCATAAAGCTGAAGCGGAGGTCGTAGACCAACCACTCACCGAAGAGACCTTCCGTGCCGCCGGCCGGCTCGCCCGAAACGAAGTGACGCCCATCACCGACGTACGCGCCAGTGCCGAGTACCGTCTGCAACTTACGGAAAACCTATTCGTCAAAGCCTTTCGTGAATGGGAAGAAGAATTAAAAGAATCCCCCTCCCCCACTTTGGGGGGAGGGGCTAGGGGAGGGGGCTGAACCATATACAGGGCTCCAAAAACCCTCCCCTAGCCCCTCCCCTCCTATTTTTTCTTGGCGGCCTTGGCGCTCTTGGCGTCTTGGCGGTTCCTTACTAATAGCTCTGTCACCATGCCCGCCACCGGACGCTCACTGCCGCACGATTCTGCCGAAGGGCATGTCACAGGCACAGCGAATTACATTGAAGACTTGCCTTCGCTCTCAGGTGAGCTTTGGGTCGATTACGCCGGTGCGCCAGTTGCCTCTGGCCGGGTGACACGGGTCGATGTGGCCGAAGCGCTTGCCGCTCCGGGAGTGGTTGCCATTTATACGGTCGCCGACCTGCCGGGCGAAAATCACTTCGGCGCGATCTTTCGGGATGAGCCTTTCCTGGTCGATGAAGAGATCGCCTACATTGAGCAACCGGTTGCCATTATCGCTGCCGAATCACGACTTGCCGCTCGGAAAGCGAAAGCACTCGTACGGATCGAGTACGAAGAGACCCCCTCGATTTTTTCGATCGACGGGGCGATGGCTGCCGAGTCCTTCATCGGGCCTATTCGCCGTATCGAACGGGGCGATGTCGATGCTGCCTTTGCCGAGGCTCCGCATACACTGGAAGGCAACCTCGAATCGGGGGGCCAAGAGCAGTTTTACTTTGAATCTCAAGCCTCCCAGGCGATTCCTGGAGAAGGGGACGAGATTCGTGTGATCTCTTCCACGCAAAATCCGACCGAAACCCAGACGATTGTTGCCGAGGCACTCGGCCTTCGGCTGAACGACATCGTTTGCGAATGCCGTAGGATGGGAGGCGGCTTCGGTGGCAAGGAGACCCAATCCGCTTTGCCGGCGATGATGGTCGCTCTCACAGCCCACCTAACAGGCCGACCCGCCCGAATTGTGCTGACCAAGCACGACGACATGCGACTCACCGGCAAACGCCACCCCTACAAAACCAAGTACCGCGCGGCCTACGATGATCGAGGCCGGCTCCTGGCCGTCGAGATCGACTTCTACAGTAATGGCGGAGCGTTTGCCGATCTTTCGACCAGCATTATGGAGCGCTCCCTGCTTCATGCGGACAACGCCTACCATCTGCCGGCGGCACGTCTGACAGGCACGGTTTGCCGAACCAACTTGCCACCCAACACCGCGTTCCGTGGCTTTGGTGGGCCGCAGGGGGTGCTCGTCATTGAGAACCTCCTCCAAGAAATCGCCCAACGCCTCGGCCTCGATGCGGTGGATGTTCGCCGTGAGAATATTTATCACGATGGCGACGCGGATCGCTCACACACGCCCTATGGCCAGCTCGTAAAAGACCATGTCCTGCCCGAAATTTTTGACCAACTCGAAAAATCAAGCGATTACCGCCAGCGAATCGAAGCGGTGAAGACGTTCAACCAAAATTCGCGAGACACGGTAAAAGGCCTCGCGATGACGGCCATTAAGTTTGGTATCTCGTTCACAACCAAGTTTCTCAATCAAGGGAACGCTTTGGTTAATGTTTACACCGACGGCACGGTGCAAGTTTCGACCGGTGGCACGGAGATGGGGCAGGGGCTCAACACGAAGATTTGCCAGTTGGTTGCCGACGAGTTTGGCATCGACCCGGCCCATGTCCGGTTGATGACCACCTCGACGGAGAAAAACCACAACACATCGCCCACCGCCGCCAGTGCGGGGACCGATCTCAATGGCGCGGCGGCTCTCGAAGCGTGTCGGCAAATCAAAACCCGCATGGCGGAGTATGCCGCCGAGCGTTTTGCCAGCCTCGAGGAGGGCCTCAACTTTGCACCGGAGCAAGTTGGGTTCACCCAAGGCTACGTGTGCGACACGCGCCTTGCCGATCCGGATCACCGCATCCCCTTCGGCGAGTTCTGTACAGCGGCTCGTGTGGAACGGATCGACCTGGGTGCCCGAGGTTTCTACGCCACGCCCGGCGTTGATTTTGATAAAGAGACAGGCCGAGGCAGCCCGTTCTTCTACTTCACGACCGGTGCCGCCGCGACCGAAGTCACGATCGACCGTCTCACCGGCGAGCTAACAATCGATCGCTGCGACTTGCTAATGGATATCGGCCAGATGATTAATCCGGGCATCGACCGTGGGCAAGTGATCGGTGGTTTTGTCCAAGGCCTTGGCTGGTGTACGACCGAAGAGCTACGCTACGACGACAATGGTCAGCTGCTCACCACCGGTCCCACGACGTACAAAATCCCCAATATCACCGACCTGCCGCCGGTGCTGAACGTCGATTTCCTAGAAAACCCCAAGCACAGAAAGAACGTCCGCCTCAGTAAGGCGGTCGGCGAGCCGCCGCTCATGCTTGGTGTTTCGGCATGGCTGGCGGTGAAGCATGCGATGTCGTTCATCGCCCCCGACCAGTTGGCTCCCTTGAGCCTGCCCGCCACGGGTGAAGAATGCTTAATGTGTATTGAAAACCTGAATCAGAAGAATCAGA
>JAJRUA010000354.1 GCA_024278035.1 Planctomycetota bacterium
ACGATTCGCAATGCGTTTGAGGCGTCGTTGCCGGATATTGCGGAACTGGAACGGCGTTTGAATCTCTCGCTCTCGACCAAGCTCCCCAAGGCCCTGTTTCGCAAATCGCGTCGCATTGCCATCGACCTGACATTGATTCCCTATCATGGGCGGCCCTACCGCAACAAGAAAGAAATCTACCGCAGCGTGCCGAAAAGCGGCACGACTCACTTTCACGCCTACGCCACGGCAGTCGTGGTCCACAAGGGACATCGTTACACCTTGGCGTTGTTGTACGTCGAGCAGGGCGAGAAGATGAAGGAGGTGGTCCAGCGGCTACTAAAAATCATTCGCAACCGTGGCGTGAAAGTTCGATATCTCCTACTGGACAAGGGCCCTGGTCTATTGAAAGGGCTCAGTGTCGAGATGATTTCCTACTTGAAACGTGCAAGATGGGGATTCATTGTTCCGGCGATGGTCCGTGGACGCAAGCCGAAAGGCCCAAAAAAGGCCACCGGCCTACGAGCCATTCGCAAGAAAAAGAACGGCTACTATCGACATACGCTCAAGGGCAAGATCGGCGGGGAGCCTCGTACCACACGTGTGACTATTTGTGTGGCGAGCAAA
Source organism: Planctomycetota bacterium (assembly GCA_024278035.1). The sequence goes on from JAJRUA010000354.1 coordinate 607, forward strand.
AGCTACACGCACAAAAAGACGGGCAAGCGTCGCACGAAGAAGTTTCCGATTTCGAGAGAGGTTGTTGTGGATCAATCAAGCCATCGGGAAAATCTTCCACGACGACGAGAAACAAGGCATCGAATACGAACAATACCAACGACTTACGGCCAAACGATGATACACACCGTTTTTGGAACTACTGAAATGTAGGAATCGAATCTGCGTTCGGAGTGGAACGTCGACGCAGATACAGCAATTCTCGAACCGACCAAGGTAGCATCGATCCAATTTGCCACGACATTCATGCTCAACCGCCAAGGAGGGCCCCTCCAAGCCAGAGCGCCTCTGTGACGTATGTGGCATCGTTCTGAGAGAGTCACACCTACTCCGATCTCAATTTTCCCCAATTGGCCGAAAATCGAAAAGCTTTTTTTCCGTCCACCCGTTTGGCTTGGCTCCTTGAAGAACTCAGCCCGATTCGCCAGGATTTCAGCCTCTTGGTAAGGGTCGCTTGGCGGACCACCCACTACCTAACAACGTCAACCATCTAATGTGGTCGCCGTAGGACGCTGTCGCCGACCACGGCATCATGACGTGTCGCATGGTTGCAGAGGGCCGAGCAGTGGGTCGCTTCGATCAGCGGATCGACAAGCGCCTTATCCAAACCGCACAGCCGTAACGCCCCGTCGTGGGCGACCAGGTGGTCGTGGAGCCGGCGAAGCTCTTCGGCCCCCGCTTTGTCGATCGCCGTCACGTCCTCCATCTCAAGCACCAGTCGATAGACGAGATGCCGCTGAGTAAGCCGCCAAAGCCGTTCGGCAAGCGAGCGGTCCCCCCTCTTGCCTCCGCCCCTGGGCGATCGCCTTAGGCAATCGCTTGACATCCGTATAAAAAGCCAATTGGGGCCACGATCGACAATACAAAAAGCCCCGTCGCAAGAACACGATCGAGACTTTGCAACAGGTTCTTTAACAGCGCTCATCTCACTCACTCCCTTACGAAATCCCATGATTGGGCACCCAACGCCACCTGACTCGTACGTGATGAATCAGGGCAGGTGCTTCTCTAGAAAACGGGCGATTCTCTAGAAAAAAACGACGGCAACGAGGCCAGCGCCAAGCTACGCGGATCCGAGGGTGTATAAGCATGAGGGTAAACTGCGCTGCGGGCCTCGCAACCCACAGCCTCAGCATATCGCTTTTGCCCCACCGATTACAAGCAAAAACCCCAGAAATATCTGCGGTAATTCGTCGCAGCTAGCAAAGCAGGAAAGGTAGCTAAGCACCAAGCATCTGCTCGATGGTCGCCCGGGCTTCGGCGAACGCCTCGGGGAGTTTTCCAGGCTGTTTGCCGCCGGCTTGTGCCATGTCGGGACGACCGCCGCCACCGCCGCCTAGGACCTTCGCAACCGGTCCGATCCATTTGCCGGCACTCACACCCTTCTCCACCAAGTCCTTGGTCACCCCAGCGACGAGCGTTACCTTGTCGTCCCCTTCCGCCGAAGCGAGCAGTACCGCCGCTGGCGAGGCCTTTTGACGGATGGCGTCGATGAGCTGGCGCATGAGGTTGGGCTCAGCACCGGGCGTCTGGGCGATGACGACCGTCGCATTGCCCACGGTCATCGCACCTTCGAGCAAGGTTTCTGCTGAGAGCGGCCCGGCGGCGTCGCGACCTTTTACCTTGGCTTCAAGCCCTTCAATCTCGGCACGCATCGTAGCCACCCGTTCAGGCAGCGTCTGCGGAGCGACCGAGAGCAACCGGGCCGCTTGGACGAGGGTCTGCTTTCGATCGGCGTAAGAAGTCAATTTTTCAGAACGAAGGTTGGGCTCCTCTCGCTTGACGCTGCCACCGCCAGAGAGTTTTTTCTTGAGCGCTCGCTGACGTGCAAGCATTCGGCCAACCGCTTCGAGCACGGTCTCTTCTTTCACGCCGAGCGCCTCGGCCGTGGCAGCAAGGGCCGTTTCGGTCTCTTGACGATGGGCGTCGGCTCGTTTGCCGGTCAGCGCGGTCAGACGCCTTGTGCCGGCGGAGACGCCCTCTTCGTGAAGCAGCTCGAAAGTGCCGACTTGGCTGGTGTTCGTCAGGTGCGTGCCGCCACACAGTTCACGGCTGAAGGCGTCCGTGGAAGGCCCCATCGAAACCATCCGGACTGGGTCGGGGTACTTCTCGCCAAAGAGCATCATGGCGCCTTGCTGGCGAGCATCGGCAAGTGGCAGCGTCTCCCACTTCACGGGGTCGGCGGCCGTGATGCGTGCTTCGACATCGGCGACGATCGTCGAGAGTTGCTCCGGCTCGATCGGCGAGAGGTTCGTGAAGTCGAACCGCAGCCAATCGGCATCCACCTTCGACCCCTGCTGCTGGGCATGGGTGCCGAGCGTCTTTTGCAGGGCCCAGTGTAGCAAGTGCGTGGCGGAGTGGGCACGGCGGATGGCGTCGCGGTGTTTCGTATCAACAGTGGCAGTCACTTTGGCCCCGCTTACCATTTCACCTTGGGTAAGGTGCCCCGAGTGGACGATCAACGCTCCGTTTTTCTGCGTATCGACAACGGTGAACTCAAAACCCTCGCCCATCAGCTTGCCGGTATCGCCCACTTGCCCGCCACTCTCGCCGTAGAAGGGAGTTTGGTCGAGCACCACCCGTACCGGCGTTTTGTGGCCAATCTCTTCCATGCGGTCGCAAAGCCGATCGTTGGGCGATTCGCCAGCGACGATGCCAACGATCGTCGCTGGCGACTCCGTCGTTTCGTAGCCGAGGAACTTGGTTTCATGAATCGCCTGTTTGAGCGAATCGATCGGTCCCTTGGCCCCCATCACCGTGTGGACCAATTTGCCCGAGGCTTCGCCATGCTCGGCCATCGCGGCGGTGTAGGCGTCCCAATCGAAAGCCAAGTTGTGCTCGGCGGCGAGGGACTCGAACAATTCGGGGGGCACGCCGTACGTTTGGTACAGGTCGGCAGCCACCGCGCCATCGACAGCCGTACGGTTGTTCTTGCGCATTGCGTCGAAGACGGCTTCAATTCGGCTCAGGCCACCGTCGATCGTGCCAAAGAAGTTTTCTTCCTCTTTCTTGATGACGCTCGCAACGCGATCGACCGTCTCTTGGAGGTCGGGGTAGGCGGCGTTCATCAAATCGGCCACCTTCGGCACCAACTGATGAAGGAACGGATCGCGGAGCCCCAGTTGATGGCCGTCCAGCACGGCCCGGCGTAGCAAACGCTTGACGACGTATTTTTCTTTGTTCGCTCCCGGGTAAACGTTTTCATGCACAGCAAACGCGCACGCGCGCACGTGGTCGGTGATGCGCCGCAACCGGCGACCGTTCTCCGAATCGTAAGTGTATTTCACACCGCATACTTCTGCAGCCGCATCCACGAGCGGCATGAGGCTGTCGATATGAAAGTTGGTTGGCACCCCTTGGAGTGCGGCGGCCGTTCGTTCGAGGCCCATACCGGTGTCGATATTCTTGCTCGGCAACGGCTTTAAGTTGTTCGGCGGGTCGCCCAAGCGGTTGAACTGGGTGAAGACCAGGTTCCAGATTTCGAGCGGCTCGTGCCCCGGAGCGGTGTAGTAGATTTCGCTACACGGCCCGCAAACGCCGTCGGGCCCCAAGCTCGGTGCGCTGGCAGGCCAAAAGTTTTCGTCTTCGTCCTCAAAGACAATGCGCGAAGTGGGCAAACCAATCTGGTCGTGCCAAATGTCGGCAGCCTCTTGGTCGTCTTTGTAAACGGTGACCGTGAGCGTCTCTTCCGGTAAGCCGAGCCACTCCTTATCGGTAAGAAACTCCCATGCCCAATGGATGGCGTCCCGCTTGAAGTAATCGCCAAAGCTAAAATTACCGAGCATCTCAAAGAACGTATGGTGTCGCGGTGTGCGGCCGACGTTGTCGATGTCGCCCGTTCTCATGCACTTTTGACAGGAGGTGGCACGGGTGTATTCGAGTTTTACCTTTCCAAGAAAGTGGTCCTTGAACTGGTTCATGCCGGCGGGCGTGAAGAGGACCGAGGGGTCCCAAGTCGGCACGAGCACATCGCTGGACACACGGGTGTGGCCTTTGGACTCGAAGAAAGCAAGGTACTTTTCGCGAAGTTCGTCGGTTTTCATGGAAAGGCAGGGGGCAGTCGGCGGCGGGCAGTAAGCGGAGTCGTCCTCGCCCACAGCCCAAGTCTGATTGGAACCCTAGATGTTAGCGAATGCTGGCGATTTATGGCAGTTGGGTCGGCAAGGATTCTAGGGGAACGGCAAAGTCCTTAGTCCAAGGCTTCCACGAGTTTAAGTGGGATCATCGGATTCCAGTTAAGTGGATCGGCGTGGGGCCTATCTCTTGTGCTGCTGTCGGAAGAGGGAACCACAACGGAACGAAGAAACGAAGGAAAAGTTGGGACCACGAAGGCACAAAGGGCACGAAGAAAAAAACGCTGGGTTTCTAACGTGGCTTTGTGGTTGGGATTTTCTGTCGTTCTGCCGTGGATCCCCCTTCGGACTTTAGGCAAAAGC
>JAJRUA010000355.1 GCA_024278035.1 Planctomycetota bacterium
AAAACCCTATGCCTACGGCTAGAAGCCGTCCGAAGCCACGACTTGCTCCCAGGGCTGAGCCGGAAAAATAAATAGCTTTCCATCGCCCATACGACCGGTTCGTGCGATTTCGACCAAGCGATCGATCACCTCTTCGGCCCGTGTGTCATCCACCAATAGCGTTAGCTCAACTTTCGGTAGAAAGCCGTGCGAGTATTCGGTGTCGGTGTACTGGTCGAGATAGCTCTTTTGCTTGCCGTATCCCTTCACTTCGGCGACCCAAATCGCCTCAAGTGGCGCGCGTCGCAACCCTTCGAGCACCCGCTCAACAAGAAACGGCTTGATAATGGCAACGATCTTTTTCAAGGGAACAAGAGTAGCGAGGGGGCAAAGGAACGAAGATTCCAGTAGGACGTAGCATAGCACGAAATGGGGCTAAACCCCTAACCCCTTTGCCTCTGGTCTCTGGCCTCTTACAACAGTACGATTACTCTTGCAGAGAAGGCATTTTAACCGAGAAACTCTATGGCCAAGCAATACTCAAAATACCAACAACGGGCGATCAAGAACTTTTACGACAACCGTGAGGCCGTCGGCCTCCAGCGGTTGCAAGAGCTGGTCACCGAGCTTTTCCTTGCCGAGGGAAAAAAGCGGGAGAAGACCTGGGGTTATATCGAAGCGGCCCTCTCCAAGACTAACGTCAAGCCGGCTCGAATCGCCCAGCTTCGTGCTAAGGATGATCCCCAGCTTTTGGCCAAACTCGTCGAAGAACTGTTGGCTGAAAGCTGATCGCTAACCGTTCCAATAGCTATGCAACAATATCTTGATCTTGTCCGCCGAGTCCTCGACGAAGGCGTCGTCAAAGGCGATCGCACCGGCACTGGCACACGCAGTCTGTTCGGCCATCAAATGCGGTTTGACCTTGCCGACGGTTTCCCGCTCGTTACGACGAAGAAACTCCACTTACGCTCCATCTTGCATGAGCTGCTCTGGTTCATCGCCGGTGATACCAATGTGAAGTATCTCAACGACAACGGCGTGACGATCTGGGACGCGTGGGCTGACGAAGAGGGCAATCTCGGGCCGATTTACGGCAAGCAGTGGCGCAGTTGGCGCGTAGCGGCTGAAGATGCCCATGGCGAGCGCTGCATCGACCAACTCGCCGAGGTAATTGACGAGATTCAGGGCGAACCGGACTCTCGCCGATTGATCGTCAGCGCTTGGAACGTGGCGGACCTGCCCGACATGGCACTGCCGCCTTGCCATTTGCTTTTCCAGTTCTACGTAGCGAATGGCAAGCTGAGTTGCCAGCTCTATCAAAGGTCGGCCGATATTTTCCTCGGCGTGCCGTTCAACATTGCTAGCTACGCATTGCTAACGATGATGGTTGCCCAAGTGACCGGTCTCCAGCCGGGGGAGTTCATCCACACCCTGGGCGATGCTCACATCTATGCCAACCATATGGAACAGGCTCGTACCCAGCTTGAGCGCGAACCGAAGCCGTTGCCGACGATGCGAATCGATCCTTCGGTTACCTCGATAGGCGATTTTCGTTACGAGCACTTTTCGCTGGAGAATTACGATCCCCATCCACGCATTAAGGCACCGATTGCGGTGTGAAGGAGGGGGGCCGTGTACGGTGGGCAGTGGACTGTTGAGAAAGACAATCTGAGTTTGTCGATTGTTGTGGCGGCTAGTGACAACGGAGTGATTGGTCGCGAGGGCGAATTGCCGTGGCGAATGCCGGCCGACTTGCAGCGCTTCAAACGGCTAACGATGGGGCATTGCCTTATCATGGGGCGTAAGACTTACGAATCGATCGGACGGCCTTTGCCGGGGCGAGTGTCGATCGTGCTGAGCCGCTCTCCCGATTGGTCACCTAACGCCGAAGGGGTGCTGGTTGCTCAGTGCTTGGACGAGGCGATTCGCCTTGCGGCCGATGCGCCCGACATGGATTGCTCTGAGGCCTATATCGTCGGCGGAGGAGAAGTTTATCGCCAAGCAATGACTCATGCGGATCGCATTCACCTGACTCGCGTCCATACGACTCTTGAAGGGGATGCTTACTTCCCGGAGATCGATCCCAACAAATGGGAACTTGCAGAATCAGAAGAGCGTGTTGCCGACGAACGAAACGAACATGCTTGTACATTCATGACTTACGATCGCGTTGTGTCATAAGAGGTCGGGGCGTAGCGGGACGCCACAGAGCACAAAGGGAACGGAGAAAAAGGTATCTGTGGTGAAACAAGCGGTCAAGACTCCGAGAAAGTGGTAACCTCGTCGATCGAGTCGGCCCCTGTGGCGAGCATCACAAGGCGGTCGAATCCGAGCGCCACGCCTGCACAGTCGGGCAAGCCGGGCGACTGCATGGCCGCAAGCAGCTTTTCGGGCATCGGCAATGCCCGGTCCCCGCTTACGACCCGTTGGCGGTTCGCCAATTCCAATCGTGTGCGAAGTTCATCGCTGTCGGTCAGTTCGTGATAGCCGTTGGCCAGTTCCAGGCCACCGGCGTACAGCTCGAACCGTTCGGCTACCAATTCCCCGCGATCGTCATAGACGGTGTTGGCTAGGGCCGCTTGTGAGACGGGGTAATGATACAAAATCTCGGGCCCCGTCTTGCCCAGCACCGGCTCAACGGATTGGTCGAGCAACAGGTTAAGCCACTCGTCTCGGTCCTGTTTCTCCTCTTCGGACATGCCCTCCAAAATCTCCAGGAAGGATGGGGCACGCTCCGAAGCAACCGACTGTAGTTCAGCGATTGAGGCCGTATGAGGATTCACCCCTAGCGTTTGCTCAAAGGCTTCGCGATAGCTGGTCCGTTTCGCAGGTGGCAAATCGAGCAGCTCTTGCACCAGCTTGTCCAACAGGCCCATACCGGCGAGCATGTCGTCACCCGGTCGGTACCATTCGACGATCGTGAACTCAGGGTGGTGATGCCGTCCCCGCTCGTTTCCGCGGAAAGAACGAGTCACTTGAAAAATGGGGCCAATGCCGTCACACAGCAACCGCTTCATGTGCAGTTCAGGCGACGCCTGCAAATGGCGATCGCAATCCGCCAGGGCGATTGGCCGGATATGCCGTTCCGGTATTAGCTCGATTGAAACGAGTGGAGTCTCAACCTCCAAGAAACCTCGTTCGGCAAAGAAATTGCGCAATCGACCTAGCAGCTCAGCACGCTGCCGTAACGTATCGATCTTCATACGCTCTGATCGGGCAGAAGTGGCGGCATGGGGCAATCCAGCAGATCGGATATTCCCCGCAGCAATTCCGCCTCGGTCGTCGAAACATGGCCATCCGAACAAATGGCCGCCGCAGCCGCATCAATAACGCGTCCACGTTCACGGGCGACCACCAGCGTGAGAGTTTCCAATGCCTTTCGGAGCGGATCGAGTCCACAGGCTTCGACGGGTAGCAATTGAATCGAAACCATTGGCAATCGCTCGGCTGCTGCCGAGAAGGCTGCCTGAGTTTCCTCTCGGCCATCTGCCTCATGGGCCAGCGCAGAGATCACAATGGAACAAGATTCACTCAAACGGTTCAATGCATAGTACTGCACCCCTGGCGGGCGAACTCGCTCAAATTTCGGTCGCAAATGCCGCAATAAGACTTGTGAAAGAACCCACTCGAACAGGCTCAACCGGTTATCGGCAATGACTAACGAACGGAAACTTCGTGTGAATCGCTGGTACTGCGGAAGCGACAAAGCAGCGAGTGCCGGGAGAGTTAAATCGACCAGGGGCAAACGAAGTCTCGGCTCCAAAGCGTCGGTCAGCGGAAGCACTTGCAACATCAACCCCACAGCGCTCGGCTCCGCCATTTCTCGTAAATTATCGTATTGCCTCTGGCGAATATCAGGGTTCTCGTCCAACAAGAGAGCGTACAAAACGGCCCGGGCTCCGAACGGTTCTCGTGCCGCTTCTTTTAACTCGTCAGGCATTGCCCCCAGCAATTCGGAAGCGTAGCGCCGATGCTCGTCCTCCGGTTCGCCAACCTGATCGACGGCGCGACTCACGGTAGAGATCGGAACTCCAGCAGCGATCGCCCCCCCCGCAAAGCCGGCCCCTTGCTCGCCAATCTCTATCGCCGCCGCGGCTCCCTTCATCGGTTCGGGGAGCGTCCCATCCCAGGTCGGCTCAATCGCCAAGATTCGTTTCTGTAACGGAGGGTGCGTCGCCATCAGAGATGAAAAGCCTTCCCACACGCCTTCAGAAAAATACATGTGACTCAATTCGGCTGCGCGAGGATGGCGTAATCTCCCGTGCAGTGCCGACCCCGCAATACGCTTGAGCGCTCCGGCAATCCCACCCGGATTCCGCGTGAATTGCACCGCCGAGGCGTCGGCAAGATACTCTCGCTGTCGAGAAACGGCTGCCTTAATCAGCCCTCCTGCTAGACTTCCAATCGCCCCGATCAGAAGCAACGCAACCGCGATCGCCAACACCACCAGCACACCGGCTCCCCCGTTACCCGACCCATCGCTTCCCGATCGCCGCGAATCGTAGTGGCCGCTACCGGAAAAAGCGGTCCGTAAAATAATTCGGCCTATCAAACCTAGGAGCAAAATACCGTGCAGTATGCCGATGAGGCGAATGCTCATGCGCATGTCGCCATTGAGAATATGGCTGAACTCATGGGCAATCACGCCTTGAAGCTCATCCCTCGTAAGCGATTGTACGCAACCCCGGGTGACGCCAATCACCGCGTCGCTTGGCGAGTAGCCGGCAGCGAAGGCATTGATCCCTTTCTCCTCCAGAAGAAAGACCGGTGGCACCGGCATTCCTGAAGCGATCGCCATCTCCTCGACCACGTTAAGCAGCTTGCGTTCGTCAGGATCCACCGAGCCAGGGTAGAGCCGCTTGCCGCCCAGTCCTTCGGCCACACCACCGCCTCCTCCCGCCCTGAGAGCCGCCACTTTGTAGAGCGATCCCGTGCCAATCAGGCCGAGCGCCGCTGCCCCGGCACCAAGCGGCACCTGCCAAGGGAAATCGCCCGGGCTCAGCGACGAAGACACCTCCTGCTGCGCAGAGATCAGAAGGAAGGCCGCAAAGAACGTTGCGCCCACGATTCCGATGACAGCAACCGCGAACATGCCGATAAGCCAAGCGGTACTCCGCCTCGCTGATGCCTGTCGCTCAAAAAAGTCGGTCGGCATGGCGCTAGACCTACAGAGTGGGGAGTTGCTAGTCGGGAGTTGCCAGGCGCTAGTTGTAAGATGCCAACCGAAAACTAGCGCCTAGCGCCTAGCAACTTTTTTTTAGAAAGAAACCTTGGGCGCTTCGTTGATTTGGGCATCATCAAAATCAAGCAACTCAGCATCGTCTCCATGGCCGAGTATTCCTGCGAAGAAGATCGGCGGAAAGGTTTGTTTGTAGGTGTTGTACTCTGTCACC
>JAJRUA010000356.1 GCA_024278035.1 Planctomycetota bacterium
GATCAGCTCTTTGCCTCCAACGGCACGATCGTTCTCAACTCAGCTACCGCAGTGGACTACCTAACCATCGGCTACACCGGCACCGGCACCATCAGTGCTTCCGGCTTGGTAGCAGAAGGCGGACAGAACTTCACCGGGCTTACGGCTGATATTACGATTGGTCTGCCGCCGGGCCCGCATCCTGGTGACGCCAATGGCGACGGGGTGGTTGACATTCTTGATCTCGATGCTCTTGGTACGAACTTTGGCGCTTCGCCGGCAACGTTCGCCCAGGGAGATTTTAATGGTGACAATGTGATTGACATTCTTGACCTAGACATTCTGGGTACGCACTTCGGCCATACCAATCATCAACCTGCTGTTGCAGTTCCCGAGCCAACGACTCTACTTTTGGTCGGCTTAGGTTTGGTTGCAGTTGGTTTCCGTCAGCGTATGTAAAGCAAACGTGGTTGAATGAACCTGAGCTTTTCGGCGCAAGGTTTTTGTATCGCTCGCAACTTTTAAAACAAGTAGGGATAGCTAATGTTGAGACTAATGCTGTTAAGTTAACAGCTACCAATCTCTGAACTTCGATACAAAGCGACTTTTTTTACTCAGATTACAACCTAGTTTTTTCTACGGAGATACACAATGCGTACACTTTTTGCTCTTTTGATTGTTGCTGCTACAGCTTCTTTTGCTTCGGCTTCTACTGTGTTGGGAACAATCGTGCAGGTTGAGACAAACATCGCAACATTTGACCCTAACACGTTTGGGCCTGGACCGAATGTTGATGTTTTTCAACTTGTCGTCTCTAATCCGCACGCCGGAGGTGCTACCTCAGTTGAGCTAGCGATCACCGGAAGCTTTGTAAATCTTAATGCCGGGGCCGCACTTACGTTCAAGGCCGGTACCGATCTTCCGACACTTGGCCCGAATACGGTGGGTGAGAGCTTCTTTGTCGTTCCAGATGGGTTTACTGCTGGTGACATTTTGGGTGTTAACACGTCGGACGATGGAAGCACACTGGCGTCCAGCTACACACTTCCTGGAACGACCCCCTTCGTCCCCGGTGACGGACAAGCAGTCCTTGCTGTCCTGTCGGTAGAGACAGGATCGACTACAGCTTTGGCGTTAGCTCAAGGTACCGTTGGAGTTGTTGCGATTGATGGCGAGCTTCATACCCTTTCATTCATCCCTGAGCCTTCGACGGCTATCCTTGCCATGCTTGGCTTGGTTGGTGTTGCTGCTCGTCGACGTAGCTAACTGAAAGTTCGACTGACTTGGGTTACTTCGACCTAAGACCAGTCAAACAAGAAAATGATAAACAACGACGGGGTCCTTGGTTTTACCGAGGGCCCCGTTTTCTTTTGCGCCCAGGAAAAATCCCCAAGAGAGCTAAAGTTGGCAGGATTTCCAGGTTAAATATTCTGAGAGACGGTTGAGAAACGGTGGGATTATCCCAAATGTTTTTCTGTTTCAAGCGTGCCGTTAAAACTCCTGACAACTCGGTCCAAAACAGAAAAGAACGTTTTTAATCCGCGATTATCCGCCCAACCCGCGTCGATCCGCGTCTAATTCTTTTCTTCTGTGCAAAGCCTTCGGCCTGCTACCTCTTGGGCGACTGTTCTCCTCGGTTCAGTAGCGGTTCCCTCTTGTTGGGAGCTGTGAACGGTTACCATCAAGGGTCGTTCGCCGAGGCAGCGCAAGTCGCCCAACAGCCCCGCGCCGGTCGTCCTACAGCGCCAGTCGGGCGATTTCGCTTAGTCGGTCCTTCAACGGACCCGCACCAACCGTCGGTTGGGCTTCGATCGCTACGGCCCATAGGGGGGCGTCCGCCAGCTCCTTCCTCGGCACTTTCACCAGGTCTTTGTGCGTGCAGAGGATCGCCTCAGCACCCGTGGCAAGGACTTCTCGTTCGAGCGACAGGATATCGTTCGGGGAGTAGGCGTGGTGATCGGGGAACTCTCGGTTGAAAACGACCTGAGCCCCCAGCGACTCGACCAACTGCCGAAACGCTGCCGGGTTGCCGATGCCGCTGAACAGACCAACGCGGGCATTTTCAAGCAAATCGATGGGCTCCATTGGGAGCGGTTCGGCCCGTTCACTGGTATCCCGTTCACGGGTGCCCCCTTCATTGGCATGGAGTTGATTGGTGTCCTGTTGATTGCTGCCGACTTCATTAACGCCGAGCAGTCCGACCGGTTCGGTGGTCGATTCGCACCAAAGGGCCTCCGGCGCGACACGAGCTACCTGTTCACGGATTGCCAATCGCTCGGATTCCGAAATCAGCTCCGCACGGGTGAGGCAAACGATGTCAGCACGCTTTAAGGAACCAATCGGTTCGCGTAACGACCCTCGTGGGAAGAGATGGCCAAAGCCGAAGGGGGCGGTTGCATCGAGCAGCACCACGTCAAGGTCTCGACCCAACCGGCGGTGCTGAAAGCCGTCGTCGATCACAATCGCCTGGGCAGCCCGTTCTTCGATCGCCGCTTGGGCTGCGGCAACCCGATCCGGGTTTTGCAGGTGGGGCACCTCGGGCAACGACTGTTCGAGTTCCATCGCCTCATCGTTCGTGCCCTTCTCTGACGTCGCCCCATAGCCGCGACTGACGATCGCCACCCGCACGCCTTCTTCGCGAAGCTGTCGAACGACCCATTTCACCATCGGCGTTTTCCCGGTGCCCCCGAGCGTTAGATTGCCGATACTGATGACAGGAACCCCCACCTGCTGGGTCAACTCAGGGCGCGTATCGTAACGACGGTTCCGCCACCCGACGCCCAGCCGATAAACGGGCTCCAAAGTCGCCAGCGCCGTCCGGACGAGCATCGCCCCCGGGCCACGGCTTCGTCCGCTCACCAGATCGTAAAAAACAGAAGCTAGCACAAGATCACCCCATGGATGACAGTATTCGTAGCACAGGCCCCCGCCGAGCCGCACAACCGCCCCCATCGTAATCCGAGGCCCTTTACAGGTAGACCCCCCGGAAGTCCCTTGAGGAGTTTTTAGCCGATGTTTGGCGTATACTGAAAGGAGGGCCGCAAAGGTCGAAGAAGTAAGGGACCAAAGATTTTAGCCACGGAGATCACCGAAGAGGAAAGGAAGAATTAGACGCGGATGAACGCGGATTGGGCGGATCGACGCGGATTAAAAAAATGGGGTAGCAACGCTAATGTTATTGATGGAAGTGCCAGCAACTTTCCCCATGGTTTGCGTTCGGTCGGCTAAAACCGGCCTTCCGCTGGTCGGCCTGACGCTTTGCTTGCGCAGGCATCCATAGTAGTTCCAAAAACGACGATGTTTCCAACGAGTTTTGTGAGGTATTTGGTGGATCAAAATAGCCTTCAACGGTCCGCTATCAGCCGTCAGTAGGACCTGCTATCAAAGACTGACCGCTGATAGCTGACCGTCATGAACGATGAGCCAACAGGCACCGTTGAAAAATAAGTGAAAGCCATTCTTTTACCGGCCTTTTTATCCGCGTCGATCCACCCAATCCGCGTTCATCCGCGTCTAATTCTTTCTCCTACCCGTTTTTAGGCTCTCCGTCTTTTAATAGAATCCGCTGCCCTTATGCCTGCTGCTCCGCCACCTTCGACAATGGACTACGATCAGTTTGTTGATGCGCGGATTAAGCAGACGCGCATGGCGGTGGAAATCACCGATTTGGCCAGTAGCGTGGCCACGCTCTTGGCAGCCAGCTTGGCATTTTTGTTGGTGGCGGCATTGGTAGAACACTGGTTGGTGCCGGGTGGGTACAGCGTGGGAGAACGAGCCGGGCTGTTGGGAGTTGCTCTTGTGGGGGGCGTGATCTATTCGGCCCGTCGGCTTCTGCCAGTGATTGCCGGACGGGTGAATCCACTTTATGCAGCGATGGAGATCGAACGAGACACCCCCGAACTAAAGAACTCGCTGGTCAATTTGCTACAACTTCGGTCGTCGGGCGCGACTTCGCAAGCCATTCAGCAAACGCTCGAACAGCAGGCGGCCGAACGACTTGTCACGGCAAGCGAAGCGACCATCGACCGTGCGGGCCTATTGCGAGTTGGCTACGTTCTGTTGGGGTTGGTTGCCGTGATCGGTCTCTATGTGGTGATTTCTCCCAAAGACTTCTTCGCCACTGCCGGTCGGATTGCTTTGCCATGGGCCGATATTGCGGCTCCGACGCGCGTTCAGATCATGGACCTCACGCCGGGCGCAGCGACCGTTTCGCAAGGTGACACGCTGGAAGTTTCTGCGCGGCTCAGTGGTTTGCGTAAGGACGATGTCGTGGAGCTAATCTACTCAGCCCGAGACGGACGGACGATCGACCGTCGCCTTACGATGCAGCCGGGCGCGTCGGGAATTCGTTATCGAGCGACGCTTGGCGACGTGGCGGGCAGCGCTCTGGGCCTGCAAACGAACTTGCAGTATCGGCTGGTGGCCGGCGACGCGCGGTCGCCCCTTTACCGGGTGCAAGTGCTCTCTTCGCCGACGATTGCGCCACTGAAGGTTGTTTACGACTACCCTGACTACACAGGTTTCGCCAGCCGCACGGTGGAGGGCGTTGGCGATTTAGAGGCGATCGAAGGAACCCGTATCACGCTGACTGCCGAAGCGAATTTGCCGATCGAGTCGGCACAGATCGACAAGGATGCCGATGGCACGCCCGACATTCGGCTGCGGGCTGAGGGCCAGACCGCGGCGGTTGCCAACTTCACGCTTCGCCGTGATGGCGAACGGGCTGGTGTGGCGCATGAGTCGGTCTATGTGATTCGATTCACTTCTGTCGAGGGACAGTCGAATAGCAACCCGGCACGTCACCGGCTGATCGTAACGCCCGACCTATTGCCCGAAGCGGCGATTTTATTGCCCGAAGAGGCGACGGTGGATGTGGCGCTCAACGATGAAGTCGGAATCGAAATCGAGGCACGCGACCCCGACTTCGCTCTCGCATCTGTCCGGCTATTGGGCGAAGTAAAAGGTCGCGGCATGTTAGAGGACTCTTTATTAACTCGTTCCAAGAAGGGACACAAGGGAAAGTTCTTCGTAAGGCGAACGCTTTCGCCCGAGCAGCTTCGGCTGAATGTGGGCGACGTGCTTATCTATTGGGTCGAAGCAACCGACAACCGTTCGCCCGAAGCGAACCGCGTGGTCACCACGAAAAAGCGATTGCGTGTCGTTGCAAGCGATCCACAAAAGGGTAAGCAGCAAGGGGGCCAACAGGGCGAAGCAAGCGACGATTCGAGTGACAGTAGCTCATCACCAAACGATTCGGCGCCGCAGCAAAGTGAAAGCAACCCACAAGAGAACGGTCAACAGGAAAATGGCGAGCCGCAAGCGTCAGCGACCGGAGAGGAGCAACCGGGCCAGCAGCAAGAAGGCGAGCCGTCGGC
>JAJRUA010000357.1 GCA_024278035.1 Planctomycetota bacterium
CCCTCATTGATTTGGCAACAGCCAAAACGCCCCATGTTGAAATAGGGCTTTATCCACAAGAAGTTGCAGAGAGCTTCACGACCAAGCAAGGGCTCCCCTCAAACGATATTCGCAATATATACAGGGACCTCAACGGTGCAATTTGGGCTAATACCGAGAAAGGCTGGGCTGTCTTTAAGGGAAAAACTTGGTTGCCGTCCAAGTCTCCCAACTTTCGTCAGCTAGTCGGGCACATCCCGCCTGCAAAATACGAAGCGATAGGCGGACAGGTCAAACAGGTAACGATCGGACCCTCTGGTAAGCTCTATGCTGCTACGAGCATCGGTTTGCTGGTCGAAGGCGATGGGAAATTCGAGCCTTTGATTGTAGAAGATGGCCTGGGACGGCGCTGGGGTACCTCGGATGTGCGAGCCGTCACGGTCGACTCCGAAGAACAACTCTGGTTTGCCACCTTGGCCGGAGCAGCTTGCCAGACGCCCCAAGGTTGGAAATTCTATACCGGCGTCGAAGGATTGCCTTACAACGATTTTACTGTAGCTCAAGCAGGCAGGAACGGCGAGGTTTGGTTTGGAACCCATTTAGGGGCGATCTACTTCAACGGGAAATCGTTTTCCTACCGACAAGGCCGACGCTGGCTTCCCAACGACGACATCCGCAGTATCGTGATCGACCAAAACGGCAACGCCTGGTTTGCCACCGCCGGCGGAGTTGGCCTAATCCGCCGGCAAGAAATGACGCTTGCTGAGAAAGCGGAATTCTACGAAGACGAAATGCAACGCTACATTCGGCGCACCCCATTTGGCTATGTGAGCGAGGTCTCTCTCAAGAACCCTGGCGACAAATCGGAGATCCAATACCACGACAGCGACAACGATGGCCTCTGGACCAGCATGTACGGGGCTGGTGAATGCTTTGCCTATGCTGCCACAGGCGAGGCGAAAGCAAAGGATCGAGCCAAGCGAGCATTTGAAGCACTGCGGTTTCTCCAGAAAGTAACCCAGAATTGCGATCACAGCCCTCCCAAAGGATATGTGGCCCGTACGATTCGATCGACCGATCTTCCCGATCCCAACATCGGTCGCCTAAAACGCGACAGGCGAGAACGAGATCGAGAAGACTCGCTTTGGAAAGTTTACGAACCGCGCTGGCCCAAGAGCGCGGATGGCAAGTGGTATTGGAAGAGCGACACCAGCTCCGACGAGATCGATGGTCACTACTTCTTTTACCCTTTGTACTACGATCTCGTAGCCGAGACCGAAGAAGAGAAAGAACGGGTGCGAGAGGTCGTTAGAGATTTGACCGACCACCTTATCGAGCACGATTACAATCTTGTCGACCACGATGGTAAACCGACGCGTTGGGGGCACTACGGCCCCGAGTCGGTGAATCATGACAAGTCTTGGTGGAGTGAGCGAGGATTGAAATCGCTGAGCATGCTTTCTTACTTGGCCGTGGCAGAGCACATTACCGGCGACTCCAAATACGCAGAGCGAATCCAAGAGCTTGTGGAAGACCATGCTTACCTCACCAATGCGATGATCTACAAGATCCATCGCGGACCAGGCTCAGGAAACCAATCAGACGACGAAATGGCGTTCATGTGTTACTACAATCTCGTGAAGTACACTAAAGACGAGGAGTTGCGAGATCGGATGATGCTCTCGTTCTTTAGCGCTTGGATCAATGAGCAGCCCGAGAGGAACCCTTTCTTCAACTTTGCCTACGCCGCCTTTGGAGTCGATTGGCAGTACCAAGATCAATGGGGGACTCATTCGCTTACCCCGTGGGCTGGTTGGTTAGAAGATTCGATGGCAACACTCAAAGGCTTGCCGCTTGATCGCCTCAACTGGGCTAGCAAGAACAGCCATCGCCTTGATGTCCGGTTTTTACGCCGACAGCAGACCTCAGTTGACGCTACCGATGGATTGCGCGGCGGCGTGGGCTATCATGTTGACGGAAAAGTAATCCCTGTCGAAAATCGACACTTCAACCATTGGAACACAAATCCTTGGAATCTCGACTACGGAGGCAATGGCCGCCAGCTTGGCAATGGCACCGTTTTCTTGCTCCCTTACTACATGGGGCTCTATCACGGATTTATCGTCGAGACGCCTTAGCCGTACCGTTCTCGTGCCCGGGCTACGCGCCAAATTTCCCCATCCGCCCCGCGTTGGCCAGCGCCAGCGACATTAAATACTTCGCCTCGAACTGCCCTAGCCCACCTTGCAGGCATTGCCGTTCGCCGAAGCTTTCGCAGCCATCGGTACGGCAATTTTTGGCAACCAGCAGCGTCGGCACCGGATGCCAGCTATGGTTCGAGAGCATCGCCGGTGTGCTATGGTCGCCGGTACAGATAAACACGTCGGGTTTAAGCGCCATGATACGCGGCACACAGGTGTCGACCTCCTCGGTGCGCTCGACTTTCGCATCGAAGTTGCCATCTTCGCCCGTGCTATCGGTATACTTGAAGTGAATGAAGAAGAAATCGTAATTGTCCCAATTTTCTTCGAGCACCGCCATTTGCTGGTCAAGCGTTTGGGCTTCGCCAACGATGTCCATGCCGACTAACTGGGCAAGCCCCTTGTACATCGGATAAACAGCAATCGCTGCTGCGCGTAGACCATAGACGTCTTCAAAACTCGGCAGATTCGGCTTGGGCGACACTCCCCGCAACGTACAGCCGTTGGCCTTCGGTTGATCTGCCAAAAGTTTGCGAGCTTGCTTGATGAACTCGGTAGCGACTTCTACTGTTTTATCACTATCTGGGTTAGTAGCCCGCGGGGCGAGCGGCGGGACGCCTGTTGCCTGGGGATCGGTATCTGCCACGTTACCGCCAAGGCCTTTGCCTCGGAGCACCAGCACAAAGCGGTGTTCCTTCACGGGCTCGACAAATATCTCGACTCCGGGAATCGAAACTTCACGAAGCTTCATTACTAGCGGAGTACTCTCTTCGGTTGGAATTCGTCCCGCACGTCGGTCTGTAATCTTCCCCTCGGAGTCAAGTGTGCAGAAGTTGCAGCGGATTGCGACATCGCCTTCTTGCAACTCGAACCCGATGCCCGTCGCTTCCAACGCACCACGTCCAATAAGATATTCGAGCGGATCGTAACCAAACAGCCCGAGATGCCCTGGCCCGCTCCCCGGGCTGATGCCCGGTTTGACGGGAATGCTGCCACCACAGACGCCTTGCTTAGCCAGGGCATCGAGATTCGGAGTGTGAGCTTTCTCGAGTTCCGTAGGCCCGCCGGGCTTCTGCGGCAGGCCTCCCAGACCATCGGCGACGAGCATGACAATCTTCGAATCATTCTTAACTTGCAATTGGCGGGTCAATTTGTGCATATCCATCGTAACAACAATTCCTCGTTTCGAGTGCCTAGCCAGCCACGGACGTTCTTGTCAGCGGTCCCCTCCATCGTCCCGATTCAACGACCGCCTGACAAGGCCTGCAAAAGGAACTCGTCTTTCCGGCAACTCTAGCCGGCGGCTCGCACGATTCTTCAAGAAAACATCTTCTCCGAAGAAACTCATACGGCCCCTAACGATTCGTTACTCGCAGCGATAGAATACGGTTTGCGATTGCAAACGAATCACGCCTGGAGAAGCCCCAACATGTCGACCGATCGAATCACCTACAATCCTGCTGGAGTGCTGCTCCCCGAACATGGCCTAGCCGCCGATGCCTTGGCCAGCTTCGCACCGCAACTAGAAGCAGCCCGCGAGGAAGTCTTAGCCGACGCAAAACTCTGGGCCTCAGGCGGGAGCCCTCCGGAAGAAAAAGAGCCTCTGGATGCCGGTTTCCACGAGATGCCCGAGCGACTTTTGGCTGAGTATCGCGAGCAAGGTTCCTCAAGCGAGGTGGGGCGTATCCTTGCGACTGCTGATCGACTGACCTCCGTGGTCGATCGGGTTGTCGTGCTAGGAATTGGCGGCTCGTACATGGGCGCTCGGGCGCTGATGGAAGCCTGTTGCCATTCGTATCACAACGAACTACCACGAACTGCTCGAAACAATCGCCCTCGAATTTCGTTTGAAGGCAACAACGTCGATAACGATGCGGTACAAGGCCTGCTCGATCTTCTCGGACGCGGGAATGTTGCCAAATCGGTGGAAGATCGTTGGGGTATTGTCGTGATCAGCAAGAGCGGCGGGACGTTAGAAACGGCTGCCGCGTTCCGGATTTTACTCCGCCAACTACAAGATTCCTGTGCTAACGACTCTACCCAGGTTGCCGATTTGGTTGTGCCGGTCACCGGAACTTCAGGAAAACTTTTTGATCTGGCGGCAGACCTCGGATGCAAAGAAGTCTACCCAGTGCCAGACGGCGTCGGCGGTCGGTTTTCGATCCTCTCGGCGGTTGGCCTTTTACCGGCAGCAGTCATGGGGCTCGACATTGTGCAACTGCTCGAAGGTGCTGTTGCAATGAACGATCATTTTCGTAGCCAGCCAGTTGGCGACAACGTGGTTCTCGACTACACCGGGGTTAGCCATCTGATGGAAACCCAACGTGGCTGCGATGTAAGACTGCTTTCCACATGGGGAAAGAAACTCGAATCGGTTGGCATGTGGTACGATCAGCTTCTTTCAGAAAGCTTGGGGAAACAACAGCAAGGCGCCATGCCGCTGACGATTGTTAACACTCGCGATTTACATTCCCGAGGCCAACAACATCAAGAAGGAAAAC
Organism: Planctomycetota bacterium; assembly: GCA_024278035.1. Next base: position 4,682 of record JAJRUA010000357.1, read on the forward strand.
GCGACAAGCTAATCACCAATGTGACGATCGGAAGTTGCGAGCGCGAGCCTCTAGCGATTGGTACGAACTCGCAGGATCACGATGAGTTGAATTGCCTCGCCGAAAAAACACTCCCCGACGTCCTGCGGGCTGCTACGCAAGGCACCAACCAAGCCTATCGCGACGACAATCGTCCGACGGCCGACTTGCACTTGCCCCAGCTCAACGAGCATACGCTCGGCCAGCTCTTCCAAATGCTGATGCTCGCCACCGTCGTCGAAGGCCGCCTCATTGGCATCAACCCCTACGG
>JAJRUA010000358.1 GCA_024278035.1 Planctomycetota bacterium
CGGGCAACTTTGCTGAGGCGGTCCGCTGGGAACAAAGGGCTTTGGTGGCGGCCAATTCCTCGTCCGCTCTGAGATTCCACAGTCGGCTAGAACTTTATCAATCGGGCCAATCCTATCGATCCCCGATCGTTGCCATGAAAGTGCCCGCGAATCGTGGCCGAGTCCTCCCCGCGACCCACGAAAAGAGCAGCAAGCCTGGGGCCCTCCGGCCGCTACTTCCGTAAAACAGGCAGGATGTGCCGATTTTATCGGTTTTCTCACCATTTCCGGTTAGGCCGGCCCTCTTCCGCGTCCGATGTTCTTTCTAACGCCGGTCCAGCGCTGTTCGAGCGCTCGATAGGCGGCACGGATGCCTCGGGAAAGCGACAGGACCGGCCAGCGTACAGGGCCGACCAGCGTTGGGGCGTCGAGAAAAAAGTAGCTGATACAGTCTTCAATAAACGGTTTTTGGTGAGAATATGCTTACTTCCTCTCGTTGGCTAACCACTCTGGCAGTGGCCGGATCACTCGGAATCGCCACGCTCGCCTCAGCGGCGGATGGCGTGATCTATATCGAAGACTTGAAGTCGTTGGATCGAGCCAGCCTCAAGGCCCCCGTGCTTCGGACAGGCAGGCCTCAAGGCACGCGGCCCGTTCCTGTAGCACGCCCCGAGATGACAAAGAAGGAATCGTTTTTCAGCAAACTCACGCCTTCTTGGCTCCGTGGTGAAAAGAAAGAAGCGACACGATCTCAATCGACCGCTTCGCGCATGCCCTCTCGTTTCGACAGTGCCGTCATCCCAGCAGCCCACTTGGCTCAACAGTCTCAAATTAAAAGGGCCCAGCCGAAGCGGTCGGCGCCTCGCGCTGGTGGCATCGCGATGCGGCCCAACGCCAAGCGAGTTGGTTTGCTGGATGGATGGGTGGGCACCCAACCCAAAGCAAAGTCGTCCCCTGCAAGAAAGGCTCCCGTAAGAAAAGCTCAGCCCTTCGCTTCGCGCCAGCCAGCTCGTTCGCCGTCGATACACACTCGATCGAACCGCTTGGCGAACCAACCGGCAACTTCACCTCTTGCTGCTAAACGTCCGGCTCCGCGTCCTGCTTCACGTCATGACTTGCCAAAAGTTGTCGCTTCACCAGCCATCATGGCGATGACTCAGGCGCCGCGAACTCCACAGGTCCATCTACCGGAGCCCTTGGAGCTACCCCAATCCTTGGAAATCGCCACGGATGAAGTGGTGGCCCTTGAACGCAAGCCACAACGGTTTGATGACATGGTGTTCGCTACCGATGCCCCTGCCGTGGAGCCTGAAGTGACGGAAGCGCCACGTCCCTTAGCCATGCCAAAGGCTCCGCGTGAACTGATGCGTCCGGCAATGATAAAAACAACGCCGCAAAAATTGGCGGTTGTTGCTTATCCGGCCGCAAAAATCAAAGCTCCTCAAAATGATCGCTCGCCAACAGAGCGAGCCCAAACACTGCTAGCCGAGGCCCACGCCCTGGCCGCCAGCGCCACCACAGCCGAAGAGTATTCGGCGATCATTCAGCGTTGTCGCTATGTTTTGGCCATTGATGACTCTTCCCAGGCCATTGCCTATGCCAATGAGCTTGCCAGTTGGGCGCTCAACAAACGGGGCGAAGGCTTTGTGAATGAGGGGCGTCTTGCTGAGGCCGAGACCGATTTCTTGGAAGCGTTACGCAGCAACGACACTTGCTGGCGTGCGGAACATAACCTAGCCGTGCTTGAAGCCCAACGAGAGGATTACGAATCGGCTCGCCGGCGTTTTAGTCGTACCATCGAACTCAACCCAGAGTACGCCAAGGCTTATTGCAACCGAGCAGCGATCTCGACCCAGTCGGGTGATTTCTCTTCCGCTATGGGGGATTACGAGCGAGCTATTGAAGCCAATCCAGACCTGTCGATCGCCCACATTGGTCGAGGCCGCGTTTGCCACATGCTGGGGCATCTTGAACAGGCGTTGCGTCACTTCGATGCGGCTGAGTTGCTACAGCCCCAGGACGCTACGATCGTCATCGCCCGAGGCGACTTGCTGGTCGATCTCGGTCGATACGGCCACGCCAAGGCGGCCTACGAACGGGCGATCGCTCTCGATCCGTCGCATCCAACCGCCTATCGCAACTTGGCCTGGATGCAGGCAACCTGCCCGATCAGCGAGTTCCGCGATGGCGAAGCGGCTCTTGCCAACGCGACCCGGGGAGCCGAACTAGCGGGCGAAGAGGATGACATTGCTCTCGATACCCGAGCCGCCGCCCTCGCCGCGACCGGTCAGTTCGAGCAAGCTGCCGAACTACAAAAACAAGCGATCGAAATCGCACCCGAATCGGACGCCGAAGTTTACCGAACACGCCTCAGCATGTATGAGCAGGGCGAAGTCTTCACGAGCCAACCAATCGGTGGTGTCCAACAAACGACGTTCACGAGGTGATCTAACGAAGCGAATCAGAGGCGCCGATGGCGACATCGGCTTACGAAGGGGGGGAAGCGAAGGCCCGGCCGCTTGCGGTCGGGCCTTTCGTTTTTAGCAACACTTCATCCACCTGAAGCAATTCAAAAAAACGTTTCACCACGAATCCACGGAGGGCACGCAAAAACCAACCGCGTTTTCAACCACGAAAGAAACGAAAGAATCGGGAATTTTCGTGCTATTCGTTTTTTCGTGGTTCCCTACTTCGTTTCTTTGTGACCTTCGTGGCTTCGTGGTGCTTTTCCTGTTTTGGCTACTTCCGATGGTTGAAGGGTTACCGTTTTTATAAAAGGGTAGTCACGGATTAAAAGGCGAGCCGCGAGCGTCAGTTTTTTCGGCCATGGCAGGGGCCCTTCGGGTCGGTATAATAGGGATTCTTGCCCTTCGTCCTCCTTAGTGTTTGCCGTGTCACAGATCGACTACTTCTCTAGCGAAGCAATTCGGGAAGATTTGCGTGGCAAGACGGTGCGCGGCGGGGTGTATGTCGGGGCGGCACAAGGGGTTTGTGCCCTGATCTCTTTGGCGGCGGTGCCCGTTCTGGCCCGTCTGCTGGATCCGGCAGACTATGGCCTGATCGCGATGGTGGCGGTCTTTACGAACTTTGCACGTATGTTTGTCGATGCGGGATTGTCGATGGCGACCGTCCAGCAAGAGAAAATTACGGCTCCCCAGGTGAGCAATTTATTTTGGATTGCCAGCAGCTTGGGAGTCCTCGTTGCCATTGTGGTCGCTTGCCTTTCGCCGGTGGTTGCGTGGATATTTAGCGAACCTCGCCTTATCCCCATCACCTTAGCGTTAACCATTTCTTATGTGCTGAGTGGTTTGACGATTCAGCATCAGGCGCTCTTGCGACGGCGGATGCAGTTCCGTTCGCTCGCAGCCATTCAGATTGCATCGGTCTTGCTATCGCAAATCGTAGGGATCGCTTGGGCGTGGCGACGGTACGAACAGGCGGATGACTACTGGGCCCTAGTTTGGATTCCCTTGACCACTGCCGCCGTGGTGCTCGTTGGTTCATGGATGGCGTGCCCTTGGCGACCGAACGCGCCGAAACGGGGCGTCGGGACTCGGCAGATGGTCGGTTTTGGCGCCAACCTTACCGGGTTCAACTTCGCGAATTACTTTGCTCGGAATGCCGACAAAATGCTGATCGCTTGGTGGTGGGGTCCGACGCTACTCGGTTACTACGAACGGGCCTACAAGATCGCTTTCATTCCAATCCAGATGGTGAGCGCCCCTCTTGCAAGCGTGACGATTACGTCGCTCAGTCGAATCACCGAAGATGCTCCCCGTTACCGGCGCTACTACCTGTTTGTTACCGAATCGCTTCTCATGTTCATCATGCCGGCGATGGCCCTGGCGTTTTCCACCTCCGATTGGGTTGTTCTCATGCTGCTCGGGCCCGAGTGGACGCCATCTGTCCCCGTCTTCCGCTGGCTGGTTTTGGCGATCGCTTTTCAGCCGCTTAGTCATACGACGGGCTGGCTTTTCGTCTCCCAAGGGCGTTCGAGAGAGATGTTCCTCTGGGGGTGCTTTGGGGCGGCTACCATTGTCGTTGCCTTCCTGATCGGGCTTCCTTACGGTCCTGCCACGGTTGCGGCTATGTACGCTCTAAGTGGTATTTTTGTCCGGCTGCCCGTTGTCTGCTGGTTGGCTGGCAAGAAGGGGCCGGTTCGCCTAGGCGATCTGACCCGTACGTTGCCCCTCCCGATTCTCTCGAGCGCTACGATCGTCCTCAGCGTTTCCGCCTTCCGCTACTTAGTTCCAGAGATGTCGCCTTTGCTAGGGATGTTTCTTTTTCCTGTGATATCCTTAGTGATTGTCCTCGCAGTTCTTCTAAGCAACAAGCATGGCCGATCTTTGCTGAGCCGGCTAAAATCTTTGTTGCCATCAAGAATAGGCTCCCCCTGAAAAAAATAGCGGCCCGTAGCCTTACAAACCCCAAGCCTTTACCAATAAGATTTTTGGGCAAAGCGTGATTAAAAAGCCCCATCCATTGCGTGCAATCGCTCGGATTTTCCCCAGCCCAGTTAAGCATCAAGTCGCAAGATTTGCCTGCGCTGTCGGTACGAATCTATCGCGTTGGATTGGCAATCGGCTCTACGATAAGATCGATTTTTCCCGCCCGGTCTTTATTCTTTCATCGCCCCGTTCGGGCTCCTCGTTTTTATCCGATCGGATGATCGAGAGAAACCATGTCTGGTCGCATCGGCGAGAAGCCGATGCGGCGTGGTGGTCTTTGTTTCCTTATTCTGACACGCAGTGGGACGATGCGATTTCGCTTGCTGACTTCCGAAAAAAGACCGACAGCCAGACGCTGAAAAAAAAATTGCTGGAAGATGTTGTCCAGTCGCAAGGCTTTACAGCTACGAATTATTGGCGAAGCATCCTTCGGAACCGTGAGACGCGTTACCTAGAGAAAACCATTGCCAACGCGTTTCATCTTGAAGTGATTAACCACGTCTTTCCGGATGCGATCTATATCCATTTGATTCGCGATCCTCGCGAGACGGTCTCCTCAATGATCGAGGGGTGGGAGAGTGGCCGGTTTAGCAAACGTCGTTTGCCCGACGACGTAGAAACATCACTCCCTTGGTGGTGTTTTCCTTATCCGCCCGGATGGGAGGCCCAATTAGGCAACTCACTGGAAGAAGTATGCGCGTGGTCTTGGGTTCAGCACAATCGGTTTATCACGGATTCACTCGACCGACTGAACCTGACCGAGGCGACCCTAACCTTGCGTTACCAAGACCTCTTGGCCGACTTGGAGGGAACCTTGTCTCTTATTGACCAACACACGGGTCTAAAAACAAAAAAAAGAATCGCTGCCGAAGACCAGCTTAAACAACCCAGTTGGTCGGTCGTCTCTGCGCCGAAAAAAGACAAATGGAAAGAGATCAACTACGATCGAATTCTGTCCGTAGAATCAATCTTTCAAGAAACAGAGGCTCTACTTACTCAAAGGGCTTGCCCAAAGGGTTGGAACCAAGGGTTGGGGGAATAAAGAAAAAGCATGTCTGAATTAAAAACTTCCAAACGTCCGGTCGTCTGGCTCGTTGCTGCCAACTTTGGGGCCAGTAGCGAAGTATGGATGCACCGCCAAGCGTCCGGGATGTCGCGGATTGATTTGCGCGTTGTCACCTGCAATTACCGCGACCCTGAAAGTTATCCCCCCAAGGGCTTTGAGGTCGTGACGCTCGACGGCTTGCCGAAACAGTCCTCCAACCGGCTGATCGCCCAAATGCAATTTGTTTTGGATCGCATCAGGCCTGGGAGTGCTCGTTGCCATTGTGGTTGCCGTAATAGGGATTCTTGCTCCGAAGAAAAGTCGACCAATCTTAATCATTAAAGTTCCGATGAGCCAAGCCAACCTTCTCATACTGAATATCGTTACGACGCTTTGTCGGATGGGATTCACGATTTCCATCGGGCTTTGGACGACACGGACCGTCTATCAATCTTTGGGAAAAGAAGGTTTTGGAGTTTACGCAGCAATTTGGGCGTTCGCCATGTTTCTGACGTTGGTGGTCGATGCGATTAGTGCAGCC
>JAJRUA010000359.1 GCA_024278035.1 Planctomycetota bacterium
AACAATGAGAAGAGATATCTGTAGAAGGCATCTTTGACGCTGAGAACGTGTGCAAACTGCTTTTAGTGATCAGCATTGTATCGGCGTCAGAGGCACCTCTCACAACCATTTCTCCCACTTACTCTTTTCCATAGTTCCGTCGTTGCTTTTGTGGTTCAACTTTTTATCTCCGTGTCCTCTGTGATCTCGGTGGTGCGTCTTTTCCCTGTTCCCGCAGTGTGTGCTTCGTCGTAGACTGTTCGGTATGGAACAGCTCGATCTCAAAGCGTCGCGTGTCAAGTTCTCTGCCTATCGGGATGAGACGGGCGTTCCTCATGTTCGGGCCGACTCTTGGCTCGAAGCCGTTTATGCCTTGGGATATCTGCATGCGCTCGATCGGCCAACGCAGATGTATTTTGCTCGTGCCGTGGCGTCGGGCCGGGCAACCGAGCGGATCGCCAATCGGCCCGATCTGCTCGAAATGGATCGATTTCTCCGTCGCGCAGGAATCCATCGCCAGCTAGGGGACGAGGTGACTCGGCTCCCTGAAGGCGTGCTGGAACAGCTTGAGTGGTACTGCCGGGGAGTGAACGATGGCTTTGGAGAGGTGGGCCGGACGTTGCCGATGTGGGCCGTTGGGTTTCGCCCCGAGCCGTGGGATCCTGAGGCGGTCCTCTTGATTGGCAACCTCTTGAGCTTCGCCGGTCTTGCGATTGGTGAGCAAGAAACTCAGCGAGTGATGCTGGAGTTGATTCAACTCGGAATTGAAGACGAGCGACTGCGTGAGCTGTTTACGCCCTACTTGGATGGCGTCGATTTCGCGCCACTCCGTGAAGTACGGATGGCAAAGCAACTGTCCGACGATGCCCTTGAGTTGCTTGCCGACTTGCCCCGTTTGGCGGGGAGCAACGCCTGGGCCGTGGCACCAAGCCGTAGTGCAACGGGCGCCGCCCTGTTGGCATCAGACCCGCATCTTGAAGTCAACCGTTTACCCGCGATTTGGTACGAAGTGGCTCTTCAGTGGAAAATTGGCCCAGGGGAAATGGCTAACCCCAAAGGGAAAGAGTACGCCATCGGAGCCACATTGCCCGGATGCCCGCTGATGGCGGTGGGACGCACGTCGCAGTTGGCATGGGGTGTAACTTATATGCACGCCAACACGAGCGATTTTTTCGTCGAGGACGTTCGACCAAAAATGAGTACAAGTGAGGGGGCCGAAGAAGAATCGATCTGGCAGTATCGTCGTGGCCAGGAATGGTTCGACTACGAACCGCGTACCGAGACGATTCTATGTCGTGGCGAGAAACCAACCGAACAAAAAGTTTATAAAAACGATGTTGGCACACTTACGCTAGAACCAGATTCCGCTGGCAAGTATTTGTCGGTCGCCTGGGTAGGGCAGAGGGAGGGGAGCGGCCAGGCGATTGGAGCGTGGCTCGATGTGATTGCCTCGGCCACCGCCGCCGAGGCGATGGAAGCGGTCAAGCCTTCGCCCCATCCGTCGCTTGTGTGGATTTTTGCGGACCGTGAAGGGCATATCGGAAAGCAAGCCAGCGGCTGGCTATCAAGACGCAAACGGGCATCGGGCTTGGTTCCCTTGCCTGCTTGGGATGAGCGGAACCATTGGCAAGGGGTGATCGTACCGGAGCGGCTTCCGAGCGAATACGACCCACCTCAAGGGTTTGTCGCCTCGGCCAACGAAGAGCTTTACCTTGCCGACGGGGCACCACTGCACTCGCACGGTTTGCACGACTACCGGCGCCGCCGGATCGATGAACGGCTGATGGAATTGCCCCAGGCGACGATCGAAGAGATGCAGACGCTTCAGTACGACGTGCTGAGCCTTCATGCCCGCGACTTGCTGCCTGTGTTGCTCAAGCATGTTGAGGAGGGGCCTCTGAAAGAGCAACTTTCAGCGTGGGACTGTCGTTTCACACCGGAGAGTACCGAGGCGGTTCTCTTTTTTCGTTTTTACCGTCGCGTGTTGCTAGAGATTTTTGGCCAAGAGCGCGGCATTGGTTGGCAACGGATGTTTTATCTTGCGACACGGATTGGTTACTCGGCAATGGTCCTTACGGCGCTCGACCGAATGTTACCAAAGGTGACCAGCTCTTGGTGGCGTGAGCGGAGCAAGCGAGAGATGATCCAACGTGCGGCCGATAAAGCGATGGCCGAGCCGACGCAGTCCTGGAGCCAGGTCAACACGTTTCATTTTGTGAACCGCTTTTTTGGGGGCAAGCGTGGCAAGGGCTCGGCCACAGGCCGGTTGCTCGGATTTGCTTCCTCCGCAACGCCCATGCGCGGCTGCCATGCGACTCTGTTTCAGGGGCACCTCAAAGCGACCGCAACGCGCGAATCGACCTTCGCCCCGAGTTATCACTTTGTCACGGATATGGGGACCGACGTTGCTTGGACCAACCTACCGGGCGGGCCCTCAGAAAATCGGTTTTCTAAGTGGTACCAGACGGATATCAATCGTTGGCTGGAAGGGGAGTACAAGCGGTTGGCGGCGGAAACCTCCTAAATCGTGGCCTTGATCGCCAATTCTACACAGCTTTGTCCTCGGGCAAATGGATCAAGAGACGTTCCCGCCAAATTGGCAGCCTCTTCTTCGCAACAGCCCGTTGCCAGAGAGCCGGGCGCCAAAATGACAGCCATCCTCGATTTTCGTGAGGCGGCGTCCGTTGTTTTCGCATCCTAGAAAAATGCCTGTTCCAGCCGTTTTGAGCGGTTTCTTCTGGGGAAATACCTTTCCCGCCAGCATTGGCGCACGAGTTGCTGTTCAAGGTTACAAGTCGCTGCGTTACCGCTGCGCCAAAACCGATTTCTACGGCAGGCCCTTCCTTGGGACTGCCTTTCCGTTACACCCACCCGTACCACCGCGTAAGCGAGGCCCGCACGATGGCAACTGCCACCAAGAAAAAGACCAAGGTCAAGCTCGAGCCGATGGGCGACAAAGTCGTCGTCGAGCGTCAAGAATCCTCCGGCACGACCGCCGGTGGTATCGTTTTGCCCGAGTCGTCGCAAGACAAGCCGAACCGTGGCGAGATTGTTGCCATCGGCCCCGGCAAACTACTGGATGACGGCACCCGTGGCGAGCTACAAGTAAAAGTGGGCGACCAAGTCCTCTTCACAAGCTACGCCCCTGAGACGATTGAACTCGGCGATGAAGAGTATCTTCTCATGAGCGAGTCGGACATTCTTGCTGTGATTGAATAGTGGCTAGTTAAAAGTTGCTAGGCGCAAGTTCTTGCGGGGTTTCACCAAAAGAACGGCTGCCAGCGACCAAATAACTAGCGCCTAGCAACTAACAACTCAAAACTAATACCCAGGAGCCACTCATGGCCAAAATGATCGCCTTCGAGCAAGAGGCACGCGACGCCATGCGTCGTGGTGTGCAAAAGCTCGCCCGCGCTGTGAAAGTTACCCTCGGTCCCAAGGGCCGGAATGTTATTCTTCAGAAGTCGTTCGGCTCGCCGACGGTGACGAAGGACGGTGTCACGGTCGCCAAAGAAATTGAACTCGAAGATACCTATGAGAACATGGGTGCCCAAATGGTGAAGGAAGTCGCTGCAAAGACTTCTGACATTGCCGGTGACGGCACCACCACGGCGACAGTCCTTGCCGAAGCAATTTTTAACGAAGGTATCAAAGCTGTCGTTGCAGGTGTGAACCCCGTACAAATGAAGCAAGGCATCGAGCAAGCGGTCGAGGAAATCACCGCCGAGCTGAAGAAGCTCTCGATCAAGGTAAAGACGACCGATGAAATGGCCCAAGTCGGCACGGTCGCTAGCAATGGCGATGCTGAGATTGGCAAAATGCTCTCCAAGGCAATGGAGAAGGTCGGCAAAGATGGCGTTATCACGGTCGATGAAGGCAAAAGCCTCGCGACCGAGGTCGAGTGGGTCGAAGGCATGCAGTTCGACCGCGGCTACTTGTCGCCCTACTTCGTGACCGACCAACAGTCGATGGAGTGCGTCCTCGAAGACTGCTACGTCTTGGTCCACGAGAAGAAAATTTCTAGCGTTAAGGACTTGGTTCCCGTGCTGGAAGCTGTGGTCAACAGTGGCAAACCCCTCTTAATCGTCGCCGAAGACATCGATGGCGAAGCGCTCGCAACGCTCGTTATCAACAAGCTTCGCGGCACGTTCAATGTCGTCGCCGTCAAGGCTCCTGGGTTTGGCGATCGTCGCAAGTCGATGCTTGAGGACATTGCGGTACTGACCGGTGGTCAGGCGGTGTTTGAAGACTTGGGCATCAAGCTCGATGCCATTGGCATCGGCGAGCTGGGCCGAGCAAAGAAAGTCATCATCGGCAAAGACAACACGACGCTCATCGAGGGTGCTGGTAAGAGTGGCGACATCAAGGGCCGCATCGACCAGATTCGCCGTGAGATTGACAACTGCTCGTCCGATTACGATCGCGAGAAGCTCGAAGAACGACTGGCGAAGCTCTCGGGCGGCGTAGCCAAGGTCAACGTCGGTGCTGCGACTGAAAGCGAGATGAAAGAGAAGAAAGCCCGCGTCGAAGACGCTCTGCACGCCACCCGTGCAGCGGTTGAAGAGGGCATTCTCCCTGGTGGCGGTGTGGCACTCGTCCGTTGCTCAAGCAAGGTCAAGCCGTCGGATCTCACGCACGATCAGCAGATTGGCTACAACATTGTCGTCCGTAGCTGTCGTGCCCCGCTCTCGTCGATTGCGGCCAACGCGGGCAAAGATGGCGGAGTCGTTTGTGAGAAGGTGGCTGAGGCCAAGGGTGCCATCGGCTACAACGCCGCAACCGACAAGTACGAAGACCTCGTCAAAGCGGGCGTTATCGACCCGGTGAAGGTAACCCGCACGGCACTGCAAAATGCCGCAAGTGTTTCGACGCTGCTGCTTACCTCGGGTGCTCTCATTGCCGATGCCCCAAAGAAGGGCGGCAAAGGCGCAGGCGGCCCTGGCATGGATGACATGTATTGAGAATAGACAGGAAAGTAGGCTGAAGGCTTGGACCCGGAGGCTGTAGGAAAAGACAAGAAAAGAGTCGTCGGCATTTATGCTGGCGGCTCTTTTTTGCTTTGAGCACTTGATTTAAAAAGGGGGATTTGGGCCAGGGAGACCATGAGAAAACTGGGGTTGCCGGAATAGTGACTTTGGGGACATATTTATCCCTGTGCTCCTTATCGTGGGAGTTTGTTTTAGAAATGTATGACAAGATGTCATCCGCTGTTTCTCAGTTAATCAAGGAAGAGACTTCATGCAACGCTATTTGGTAGTGGCAATCGTTCTAGCCGGAGGGTTTTTTACTCAGAGCACAGCGGATGCGGCCGTGGTGAATTGGTATCTCATCAAAGCGCGTGGGTATGAGCAGACCTCGAACTTAGCGCCTACTACGCCCTCGATTCATGCCCTTTTTGCGGGAGTGGATTTTGATATCCCGAGTGGCTTAGCTGGTGTCTCCCTTGAGGGAGCACCAGGAGGCCCAATCCCCTTTTCTTCTCAGGCTTTGTCGCCGGGGTTTTTTTGGGAGGCCGTCCTCGAATTCCCCAGCGATGCGGCCCTTGATGCTGCGATACCGGATGGAAATGCTTACTCGATTGACGTACAAACATCCGTAGGAACGGTTAGTGAATCAATCGCTTTCTCGGGGAGCTACCCCACGCCGATCCCTTTCTTCTCGGGG
>JAJRUA010000360.1 GCA_024278035.1 Planctomycetota bacterium
GGGGACTCGCAGCACAGCGGGGCAGCGTTATCACGAGCGGATGTGGACCACAATCGCCACCTGCGGCAAACAGGGCCGCAGCTTCTTTCACTTCCTCCATGAAGCGATCGAGGCTAAAATCAAGGGAAAACCGGCTCCCTCCTCTGCCATTTACCTTTTGATCTCCACTGGACTTTTTGGCGTACGAAGGGATTGCGATCGTTGCAGGCGAACAATGGGGACAAGAGTTAAACGCAGGAATGGCCCGGGCGTCTCTCAGCAAGGCCTATAATTCCTTTTTGCCCAGGCCTGTGCCCTGTCTTTAGTGAACGGAGACGACACCTTAGGTGCGGGCCCGGCTCGATTTGTTCATGCCTTTACATCGTCAAATGACACTTATCTGGGCAAAACCGGGGGGGCAGCGGCCTAGGAGCAGCATGGGTAGAATGACCGCTTACGGAGGTACGTCCGAAAGAATTCTTTCGGTTTCCCAACCTAGCGCAGTCATCTTTCCTATGAAATCTGCCCTATCACGAAGAACCTTGCTGCCCGGAGCATCCAACAGGGTGGAAAAGGGCCTTGGGAGTGAAGAGGAGGAGCTGGCGGAAGTCGTTGAGGCTTGCAAAAAAGGCGACCCGGAGGCGCAGCTTCGGCTCTACGAGGCGACTTTTCAGAATGTCTATCGCTTGGTGGTGCGAATGGTTGGGATGCAAGAGGCAGATGATGTTACGCAGCAGGTGTTCCTTCAAGCGTTTCGTAAAATTGGCCAGTTCTCGGGGCGATCTCGGTTTGGTACTTGGATTCATCGAGTGGCAGTCAACGAATCCTTACAGCACCTCCGAAAATCGAAACGAGTCCGGATGCAAATACTGGAGCAAGACACTGTGGATCGTTCGCCTGCGGAGCACGCGAACATAGAAGACAAGGAGCTACTAGAACAGGCCCTCACTCGCCTTGAGCCGGAGTTGCGCGCCACGTTTTTGCTCCGAGAAATAGACGGTTTCTCTTACGAGGCGATTGCCGAGGCTTTAGGGATTCCGATAGGAACGGTTGGCTCACGGATGAATCGCGCTCGGCGGGAACTAAAATCATACCTTGTTGAACTTGGTTGGGAGCCTTGAGGTGAAGTGCGCTGAAGTACAAGAACGTTTTTCACAAATTCACGACAAGGAATTGTCGCCCGAAGAGGCTGCGCAAGCCTTGACGCATATCCATGCTTGTCCGTCGTGCGAGAAAGAGCTTGCCTCCTACCAGAAAATTTCCGCTTTATCAAAGCAGCTTACGTCGCCGCAGGCGCCGCCCCATCTTTGGGACCAGATACAAACGCGCCTAACCGCTCCAAACGAATCTAAAAACACGCTGCCCCAACCTTTGGCAAGACAATTCTCTAGGGGACGGCTGGCCCTTGCGGCAAGTCTCTTGATTGCCCTAGGTATTGGGACCGGTCCTTACGTAACCCAACTTTTCCAAAAACCTAGTCACCTTGCCGCCAATTTTTCTCGCTACCTGGATGAGTTTTTAGTGCGACCTGAAGTCGCCCAGCAAATTTTACTTGCGAGTTACGGTGGACGCCCCATCACTTTAGGCGAAGCCGAGAGAGTCCTTGGGTACACGCCCGTTGTAGCCCGAGGATTGCCTCCAGGTTATTCTCTTCAAGAGATTCATTTGCTCGACATGCCGTGTTGCACTTGTGCGCAGGTTCTTTGTTCGGATGAGGCAGGCAACTCGATTGCCATTTTTGAGCATGCTATTGACCAGCCGATCTGGTTCGGCGACCGACCAACGAAAGAGTGCCTCTGCCATCAGGTGCCTACCAGTGTCAAATCCGTCGGAGATCGGCTGGCGGCGACCTGGAAAGAGGGAGATCGCTACGTGACCCTCATCGGCGCCTCCAATCTCAGCGAAGTCTCCCTCTTTGTGGATCAATTTCAAACGAAAAATTCCAGTTAAAAACATTGGCGAACGACCAGAGCAGGGATCGCTTTATCCATAATTTCCCGGGACAAAAAAACGGGTTCGATTGTGAATAAACGGACAGCTTGTCGCATCCAACCTATGCTGGGGCTAAAGATGTTACGACTTTATTGGTTCGAGAGTAACTTTCCTGGAGTCTAAAGAATATGAGTCTGAACAACTGGCTTTTTTCGGCTCGATCGAACATTGTTAAACGCCCCTTTCTCGCAGCGATCCTGATTCTCTTTTTCGGCGTCTTCCTAGGCCGAGTCTTTCAGCCGAGCCATGGGGCGGCCAGCCGGTCTTCGGCAAGTGAAGAGGCTTCGGCAAGCGGAGAGGCCGATCATTCGGCGCACGAAGGCCACGGAGCCGATCAGGCGACCACATGGACTTGTGCCATGCACCCTCAGATACGTAGCGAAAAACCGGGCAAATGCCCCCTCTGTGGCATGGAACTGGTCCCCGTACAAAAGCAATCGACAAGTGGTTTGCGCACGTTAACGATAAGTCCCGAAGCGCGGGCACTGATGAACATTGAGACGGTTCCCGTAGAGAGGAATTACGTCTCGACCGAAATCCGCATGGTCGGCAAAGTCGATTTTGATGAAACGAAGCTCGGCTACATTACCGCTTGGGTCGGCGGACGACTCGATCAGCTTTACGTGGATTTCACGGGAGTTGAGGTCAACGAGGGAGACCACATGGTCTACATCTACAGCGAAGAGTTGTATGCCGCCCAAGAGGAATTGTTGCAGGCGATCAAATACGCCAGCCAAACTTCGGCCAATTCGACACGACGGGGTGGAGGGAGTATCGATCTGGTCGAATCGGCCCGTGAGAAACTACGATTGCTTGGCTTGACTCAAGAGCAAATCGATCGGATTGAATCAGAGGGGGCCCCGAATAGCCACTTGACGATTTACTCACCCGTAAGTGGCGTGGTGATTGAAAAGCTCAAGCAAGAAGGGGAACGGGTTCGTTTGGGCGAGCGGATTTACACGGTTGCCGATTTGAGCCTTCTGTGGGTTCATCTCGATGCCTACGAAGCCGATTTGCCTTGGATTCGTTATGGACAAGAGGTTTCTATTACGACCGAGGCTTACCCGGGCGAAGAGTTGCGAGGGCGAATCGCTTTCATTCAGCCGGTTCTTAGTGACAAAACGCGAACCGTCAAGGTGCGTGTCAATGTTCCCAATCCTGACGGCAGGCTGAAGCCTGAAATGTTTGTTAGCGCCATCGTACGCCCAAAAATCGCGATGGGTGGGCGCGTCATGGACCCCAGCTTAGCAGGGAAATGGATCGGTCCGATGCACCCCGAAATCGTGAAGGACGCACCGGGCGACTGCGACATTTGTGGTATGCCATTGGTGCGTGCTGAGTCTCTCGGGTACGTCTCCGCCGAAACAGACGAAAAGCAACCCCCATTGGTCATTCCCTATGCGGCCACCCTGGTGACCGGAACACGGGCCATTGTCTACGTCGAACTACCGACGCTGCCTTCGGGATTCGACCGATCTTTCCAATCCCTTACCGACGCGATGAAGGGGGGAGACATGGCGAAAATCCGAGAGACATTCAAGCGTTTTAGCCAATTTTTGGATCGCCCTTACGATCAGCCGGCCACGGACTATTCCCGAAAGCTCTGGGACGATTTTGCGAACCGTTTGAGCCAAGATTCCCTAGAAGGACAACGAGCCCAGCAAGTCGAGAACGCCAAGCAGACCCTGGCTCGTCTTGAGAAAACGGTCGACGAATTGCGAGAACAGTTTTCGCCCTCCACCGAAACGGCGTTTGAAGGCCGTGAGATTGTCCTGGGGCCACGTGCTGGGGACTACTTTATTGTTAAGCATGGTTTGCAGGAGGGAGAACTTGTTGCTGCGAGGGGCAACTTCAAGATCGATGCAGAAATCCAAATCCAAGCCAAACCAAGCATGATGACTCCCGAAGGGGGAGGCGGCGGTGGTGGCCACGGAGGGCATGGGGGTAGCGGCACCAAGAAAATGAGCGATGGCAAAAAGGCCATGGGGCCAATGACCTTGCCCACGGCGTTTCTCCAGCAAATGGAGACGCTGTCGAGTGCCTACGGGCAGGTTACTCAAGCGGTGGAAGCCTCGGACCTTCGGCAAATCAACTCCGCCTTTGGCCAAGTGGGAAAGGCTCTAAGCCGTGTCGATAAAAGCCTTCTGTCTGGCTCAGCAAGAATGCAATGGAAAGAGTTGGCCATGCTGTTAGGCAACGATGCCGTTGAAGGAATCGATGCCCGTCAAATGCGCGATGCCGATCGTGTTTACCTGATGCTAAAAGGACACATGCGACAACTACGGGGCAAGTTGGGCATCCCTTCGGAAAGGTCCCGCGTGGTCGAGACCCTCCAAGTCGGCATGCCGTTCCAAATGGAGTTGGCCCAGCTTTGGAAAGCCTATGAGCCGCTTCAGCAAGCGCTCACGGAGGATAATTTCTCCAAGGCAGCCGAAGCGACCAAGGTTTTCCGAACCGTTTTCATGTCGATCAATGATAAATTGCTAGAGGGCCATCAACGAATGGCATGGGAAAAAGAGCGATCCGTCCTGACCCAACAACTCGGTCGGATGCAGGTCGCTTCCGACCTCGAGTCCTTGCGATCCGCCTTCGCCGAACTCTCGGACGAGATGGGCGTGTTGGCCAGGTCTTTCGGGTTCGGCCATGTTGGTGAGATTTATCAGCTCCACTGCCCGATGGCCTTCGATGGGCGCGGCGCAATTTGGCTCCAAAGCCATAGCCAAACGAAGAACCCTTACTACGGATCGGCCATGCTAGAGTGTTCCGACCGTGTGGAATTGATTTCCCCAACTGCCCCGAATGCAACCGACCACAAGGGACACGAACGCCATGAATAGCGCCAATAGCGTTCCGAGCCCACCTCCGGAAGACCAACTATCCTTGCTCGACAAAATCATGCGATTTTGTTTGGACAACGAATTGGTCGTGGGCCTCTTTATTGTTGTTATTATCGCCTGGGGCGCTATGGTGGCTCCCTTCGATTGGCAACTAGGTGGCTTGCCACGTAATCCTGTGCCAACGGACGCCATTCCTGACATTGGCGAAAATCAGCAAATCATTTTCTCCGAATGGAGGGGGCGTTCGCCGGAGGATATTGAGGACCAAATCAGTTATCCCCTGACCGTCGCCCTGCTAGGCGTGCCGGAGGTTAAAACGATCCGAAGCTATTCGTTCTTTGGCTTCTCCTCGATTTATGTGATCTTCAAGGAAGAGGCAGAGTTCTATTGGTCACGCACACGGGTCCTTGAAAAACTCAACAGTCTCCCGGCAGGCACGCTGCCCGAAGGTGTCCAGCCCGCTCTGGGGCCCGACTCGACTCCCTTAGGCCAGGTCTATTGGTACACGTTGGAAGGCCGCGATCCCGATGGCAAGCCGGTCGGAGGTTGGGACTTGCATGAGCTACGTACGATTCAGGATTGGTACGTTCGTTACTATCTCACTGCGGCAGAGGGGATTAGCGAAGTTGCCTCGATTGGTGGATTTGTCCAAGAGTACCAAATCGATGTCGATCCGGATGCCATGCGGGCCGCCCGTGTCAATCTGCAAGATATCTTTATGGCCGTCCGTGGGTCGAACATTGATGTCGGGGCGCGCAGCATCGAAATCAACAAGGCGGAGTACTTCATTCGTGGACTCGGTTTCATTGAGAAGGTGAGCGACATTGAGCAAAGCGTTATCACCGTCAATGACGACGTGCCTATCACGATCAAAGACGTAGCCAACGTAACGCTGGGCCCGGCCATGCGTCGGGGGGCTCTGGACAAGGGGGGAGCTGAAGCGGTCGGCGGGGTCGTTGTCGTTCGGTACGGCTTCAATCCCCTTGAGGCGATCAAGAACGTCAAGAAAAAAATCGACGAGTTCGCCCCCGGATTGGCGACGAAAGTGGTGGTTGATTACAAGAAAATCAATCGCCGCAGGGTGGCTTCCTATGCCGAGGAACACAATTTTGAGGCGTACGTTGATGCCGAACTCAACCACGATGCCTGGGTTAAGCACCTGCGTAGCACCCCACGAGAGAGCTGGCCCGACTGGGCCACTACAAGCCAGGTGACGATCGTACCGTTCTACGACCGTACCGGGCTAATTTACGAAACACTAGGGACGCTCAACACGGCTTTGATTGAAGAGATACTGGTCACGATCATCGTGATCCTTGTCTTTGTGCTTCACTTACGCAGTTCGATTCTTATCGGCATGTTGCTCCCCCTGGCGGTGCTGCTCTGTTTTATCGGTATGAAATCCTTTGGCGTGGATGCCAACATTGTTGCCCTCTCAGGCATCGCCATTGCGATTGGAACGATGGTCGATATGGGCATTATTCTTTGTGAAAACATCCTCAAGCAGCTCGAAGAGGCCGGCCCCGAAGAGGATCGCAAAGAGGTCATTTTCCGCGCTTCGAAGGAAGTCGGTAGTGCTGTCCTTACGGCCGTTTCGACAACCATTATTAGCTTCCTGCCAGTGTTCACCATGGTCGGAGCTGAGGGGAAGCTCTTCAAGCCACTTGCTTTCACCAAGACCTTTGCCCTGATTGCTTCGGTTATTGTTGCGCTGACGATCATTCCGCCAGCGGCTCACCTGTTGTTTACCGCTACGATCTCTCCCCGGCTTCGTCGCGCCTTGCTGAGCTTGCTGGTTGCGCTCGGATTGATCGCCAGTGTTTGGGTCTCCTGGTGGATGAGCGCAATTGTTGTCGCCTTGGGTCTCTATTATTTGGCAGAGGAAAGACTACCGGCCCATATTCGTCGTTTCACTCCTTTGGTTGCGAGCCTTGCCGCGATTGCCTTGGTCGGGATGCTGCTGACCGAGCATTGGTTGCCTCTGGGGCCCGAGAGGAGCTTGCTGGACAACCTGGGGTTCGTCGTCCTGATGCTAGGAGGTTTGCTCGTCTTCTTTCTTTTGTTCGAGCGCTATCTGTACGCACCGATATTACGATGGTGTTTGGAAAATAAACTCCTCTTTTTATCGTTGCCGATGGTCATTGTCCTGCTTGGCGGTTGTGTCTGGCTCGGGTTCGACAATATCTTTGGAACCCTGCTGGGGCCCCTGGCCAAGCCGGCCCGCAGTACCGCCACTTGGCAATCGGTCGCCAACCATTTCCCTGGGCTGGGCAAAGAGTTTATGCCTCCGCTGGATGAAGGCTCTTTTCTCTACATGCCGACCACGATGCCCCACTCATCCATTGGCGAAGTGATGGATGTCCTCCGGCTGCAAGACAAGGCACTCATGGGGATTCCTGAAGTTGAGCTTGTCGTCGGAAAGTTAGGCCGGGTCGAAAGCCCCCTCGATCCGGCCCCCGTTTCCATGATCGAAACGGTTATCAACTACCGTTCTGAGTACGTGACCAACAAAGAAGGCCATCGGGTTAAGTTTCGTTATCTCAAAGACCAGCAAGAGTTTGTTCGAGATGAACAGGGAGACCTCATTCCTGACGAAACGGGCAGGCCGTTTCGTCAGTGGCGAGACCATATCCGATCGACCGACGATATTTGGAAGGAAATCACCACCGCCGCCCAGGTGCCCGGCACCACCTCCGCCCCCAAGCTACAGCCGATCGCAGCGCGCATCGTAATGCTCCAAAGCGGTATGCGTGCGCCCATGGGGGTTAAAGTAAAAGGCCCCGATTTAGAGACCATTGAACGCGTTTGTCTTCAGATTGAATCTTTCTTGAAGCAAGTCCCTACGGTCGAAGCGTCGGCAACAATCGCCGACCGGATCGTCGGAAAGCCCTATCTGGAAATCGACTTCGATCGTGAACGAATCGCCCGATATGGTCTCACCGTCCGTGCTGTGCAGGATGTCGTCGAAGTCGCTATCGGTGGGCGGCAAATCACAACCACCGTCGAGGGAAGAGAGCGCTTTCCGGTTCGCGTACGCTATCTTCGTGAACTGCGCAACGGAGTGGAGTCGATAGAAAAAATCTTGGTACCCACCAGCGACGGCACCCATGTCCCGCTGACCCAAGTGGCCCACATCAACTATGTGCGTGGCCCTCAGGTAATAAAAAGCGAAGATACCTTCTTGGTAGGCTATGTCCTTTTTGATATGAAAGCGGGTAATGCTGAGGTGGATGTTGTAGAAGATTGCCAACGTTTTCTCAATGAGAAAATTGCTAGTGGCGAGTTCAATTTGCCCGCAGGCATCAGTTACGTCTTTGCCGGGAACTACGAAAACCAAATCCGCTCTCAAAAGACGCTGATGGTCGTACTGCCGGTGGCTCTCTTCATTATCTTTTTGATTCTCTACTTTCAGTTCCGCTCGGTAGCCACCACTTCCTTGGTTTTCAGTGGCATCTTGGTCGCTTGGTCAGGCGGCTTTATCATGCTTTGGCTCTATGCCCAGCCTTGGTTCCTCGACTTTACGCTCTTCGGAACCGACATGCGGACCTTCTTCCAAATCCATCCGATCAATCTCAGCATTGCCGTTTGGGTCGGCTTCTTAGCCCTCTTTGGAATCGCTTCGGACGATGGCGTGGTGATCGCCACCTACTTAGACCAAAGCTTCTTGCGACGAAATATCACGACCCCAGAGGAAGCACGGGAAGCCACCGTTGAAGCGGGCAAACGCCGTTGTCGTCCTTGCCTAATGACCGTAGCAACAACGATCTTGGCTTTGATCCCCGTGCTAACCTCCAACGGTCGCGGCTCTGATATCATGGTCCCGATGGCCATCCCCAGCTTCGGGGGGATGACGATCGTGATCCTCTCCATGTTTATCGTTCCCACGCTTTACTGCGCCGTACAAGAATGGAAATTACGCTGGGGCATTCAAGACGAGCGATTCGCCGCTCACGAAAAGTAGATGCAGTCGTTCCAAAAACGAAGTTTTCAACGGACTTTGTCAGGAGGCCTGCAAAGTCAAAAAAAAGGGGGTAGCCGCAGGCGGAAGCCGCGGTTTTTCAAGGCCGGGCCGCGGCTTCCGCCTGCGGCTACCATCGAAGAATGAGACTTTGCAATTCTCATGGGGAAATCTCGCATTGACTTGCCTATCTGCCGGAGTCATCCTACATTGTAGTTGCGCCCGCTTGAGTCCCTCTAAGGATCCTTCCACGTTGTTTACCCGCTCGATCCATCTTCTGCTGTGTCTCTCTGTGCTGGCTTGTCCAGCTTGGGGGGAAGCGTGCTGTGGACAGGCGGATTCGGTAGCAAGCATCGCATTCGACTGCGACCAATGCTGCTCTGGGTGTGAGCCGGACCAACCAGTTCCGACAGAATCCCCCCAGCCGTGCCATGGGCCTTGCCACGATTGTTTTTGTGCGGGGGCCCTCTTGCCATCCTTCGATTCGATAGTGATAGCGCTTGGTTGGAGCCCCTTGCCATCGGTTGTTATGGCAACTCCTTCTTTGGAACCGCACTACGAAGGGCTAGCCGTCGATGGCTGGTCGCAATCTCAAGCCAGGAAGCCCCCTTCAGGGCGAGCGCTGCGCATTTTCATCAGCACACTATTGCTGTAACGGGTGCTGTAACGGGCTCTCTTTTCGTACGAAATTGCCCCGTCTTCTCTTGCGCGCCCTCTTCCTTTCCTTTCAACGGAATCGATCCGTTGCTTGTTTCTCTCAGCCGCTAAAGCGATGCCA
>JAJRUA010000361.1 GCA_024278035.1 Planctomycetota bacterium
AACAACGCGGATCCCCTCTTCCTTGAGGGTCGATTGAATAACCGACGCCTCCATCTCCGTCGGAACGGCAGTGAGCAAGACGACTTCTTCGTTAGACGGGGCCATCGTGGAACCTCCTAGCTTGGTGAGAAGGAAAAGGGTGAAAAGGAAAAGCTGGACAGGATTACAGGATTGGTTGGGATCAACAGGATTCTTAATTGAACTTGTCTATCCTTGGTAATCCTGCTCCTTAATTGTACCCCATTTAGAAAAATACTTGCCGTGAAAAAGGTTGCTTTCTTTCCCTTGTTTTTACCGTGGCCTCCGTGGTGAATCACGAAAATAATTCCGCAATGGGCTTGCCGCCGCCGGCGATTTTCATGGGGCGGCCATTTCCGGAGGTGAACGTGGTTTTGAGCGAGAGCCCGAGCGCTTGGCAAACGGTCGCCATCAGTTCTTCGGACGAATGAGGTTGGCTTTCGACCCGCGATCCGTCGGCGCTCGTTTCGCCAATCGTGAGGCCCCCCTGCAAGCCCCCGCCGCCGATCACCGCGCTCCACGCCCGAGCAAAATGGTCGCGTCCCGCATCGCCGTTGATACGGGGCGTTCGGCCGAACTCGCCCATCCAGAGGATCACCGTATCGTCGAGCAGTCCCCGTTCTTCCAAGTCGCTAACGAGCGCACTCATCCCTTGATCCATCTGCGGAAGTTTGGTTTCGAGCAGGTTGAAGCAATTCTGATGCAAATCCCAACCGCCGAAATCGACTTCCACAAAGGGGACGCCTGCCTCAACCAACCGCCGGGCAAGCAGGCAACTCCGTCCGAAGGAAGAATCCCCATATCGCTCCCTCGCCTTGTCGGGTTCCCGAGAGACATCGAACGCTTGCATCTGTTCGCTCCGCATGAGCGACACGGTCTTTTCGAGCACTTTGGCGTGTTCGCCTGCTGCTGAGCCCCGTCGGCCTTGGGCAAAACGTTTTTCGATTTCGGCAAGGAGGGCGAACCGTTCGGCCTGACGCTCACGCTCGACAAGCGGGTTGAGGTCACGCACTTCGCCACTTGCTCCGACTTGAAACGGGGCGTACGCCATCCCCAAAAAACCGGGCCCTTCGCTCGTTCCACCCACCGATACGAAAGGGGGAATCTCTAGCCCTGCTAATTGGCCTTCGAGCTGATTCGCAACAACCGAGCCGTAGCTGGGATGGGTGACATTGGGGTTCGGCACGAAGCCGGTGTGCAGGTAGTAGCGTCCCCGAGTGTGGTCCGCTTCGCGGGTGCTCATCGAACGGATGACCGACAAGTGTTTCATCTGCTTCGCTAGTAGCGGAAGTCGCTCACAGATTTCCGCGTTGCCCGTGGTGCGGATCGGCCGGAGCGGTCCGCCGGTGGGGGCGTTCGGCTTGAGATCAAAAATATCGATCGTCGGCGGGCCTCCGTTCATCCATAGGAGAATGACCGACTTGTGTTGCCGACGCAGCACGGGGGCCGCGGCGCTCACGGTGCTGCCAAGGGCTAGCGCGGAAGCCCCAAACGCGGCTGCTCCGGCAAGGTGATCCAAAAAATGCCGTCGCGTCATTCCCGTGGGGGGGGCGCATGGATTGTGCATGGGAGGCATGGCATGGTTCCGAAGGTAGGAGGGGAATCGCATCAACCTGCTTACGTTTTCCTAATGATTCAATAAAAACTCGTTGCTGTTGAGCAGGGCCCACCAAATGTCGCGGAGCGCTTCGCCGGCGTTCCCGTTACGTGCCGCCAGAAGCTGGTTGCAAAGTCTCAGTTCCGCTCGGTCCGGTTTACGGGCCAGAGCAGCCAAGTAGAGTTGATCGACGCGGTCTGCATTCGAGAGCGATCGGTCCCTTGCCACCGAGGCCAGAAAACCTGCCCGGGGCGATTCGCTATTCCCGTAGTCATTTTCCTCGCCTTGGCTTCGCCACTGGAGCGAAGTCGCTTGGCGAACCAACTGGCTGTTCATCATTGCCAGCGCTTGGGGGATCGAGCCGTTGAAGCTGGTCGCTTCGCCATTTTCGTCATTGCCAAACGCGGTCGTGAATTGGCGAAGCCATCGTCGCCGGGTCCGTGCGCGATCCGCTTCGCTGAGCATTTCGTCGGCCCGTGTGGCGATGAGCAACGATTCGTAAATCTGTTCGGCTGAGAGTTGCCGTAAGTAGAACCGGCTGAACAAAGGAGCAACGCCCAGCGCGGGATCGTCCTCTGCGTTCGAACGACCCGCCCGGCTGTCGAGGCCGTACGCTTCGCTCAACACGATCCAGCGGGTCAGTCGATCCAGGTCATAACCCGCCTCACGGAAGGCGCTGGCCAGTTCGTCCAGCAGCACGGGATGCGAAGGCCGATTGTGGGGGCCCATGTCGTACGAGGGGCGGGTGAAACCATAGCCGAACAGCTTTTCCCATTCCCGGTTCACAGCCGCCCGAGCGAAAAGGGGCGACGCCGCAATCAGCTTCGCAAGCTCCTGGCGGCGGTTCACTCGTTCGACAAGGCCACTATCGCCGTAGTCGAGCCCTTGATCGGCGTAGGCATCGGCTAGGCGAGTGCCATCCAGGAACGCCGGGTAGGCGACTTTGAGCTTGCCGTTGCGCAGTTCGTAATAAATCTCCGCTCGGTCGGCTATGCCAAAGGCGCCGTTCGAAGCACGGGTCTGAGCTTCGCGGCGGCTCCGCCCCTCGCCGTAAAAATCGCGATCGCTAAGACGAGCATAGCGGTCGTTGTCTTCTTCATCCCGAAGACGCTCAAGGCGTGTCTGTCGGAAGAAGGCGTTCAGTTCCCAAAATTGATTTTGCTTTTGTTCATTGAAAGGGTGGTTGTGGCATTGCGTGCATTGGACGGAGACGCCGAGGAAAATTTGCGCCGTTTTGGCCGTTGCCTGAATCCCACCGTCCGCCATATTGTCCGCAAGAAAATTGGTAGCGCCGTTGTAGTCGTCGTCTTCGGGACGAACGCTGCCGGTAGCGGTTACCAGTTCGCGCATCAGGGTGTCGTAAGGGCGACGCTCTTCAAACGCTTCGCAAAGGTAGCGGGTGAGTCCCTCCCGATCCACAAGCGAATTGCCGGTCGTCCCGCCGGTACGACCCACCAAAAGAAGGGTCCCTTCGGTCGCCAGCCACTGGGCTCGCTCGGGGCGATAGGCTTCACCGAGCCAACGATCGACGAGCCAGCGACGCCGCTCTCGGAGGGGCTCCGCAACAAAGCGGTTGAGTTCCTCGACCGTCGGCACTCGGCCCAACAAGTCGAGCGTGAGGCGACGGGCCCAGGCCCCGTCGGGGGCCCGCTTGGAGGGGATCACCCCTGCCGCTCGCCAAGCCTCTTGGAGATGGCGATCGATCGCTTGGATGACTGTGGCGTCATCAATACTTGCGGCCCTGGCATGACTGGAAAAGGCCGCCACAACCGCAAAGGCCAAGCTCAACCAAATACCACGGCCAACCATACTGCCGCCTTCTCGGTCCTTAAAGGGAAGGAGATTTACCACTACCTTTCCATTCTAACGCGGCGATCGCCCCAAGGTGTCGAAGAACTGCGAAAGGGAAATCAAGATTTTAGCCTCCGGCGGGAGCCGGGGGGGCGTCTTGATTGTAACCCCCGGCTTCCGCCGGGGGCTATTTGCCCCCATGCAAAGGATAGGGCTAGCGCCCAAACGGCTCATCTTCTCAACCCTACTTTTTAGCTGTGACAAAGCACTGAGAGTCCCGCAGAGCCGTTGTTTTTTTTGTAGAGCAATCGTTCCGTGAATCTATAAGAATATGTCCGTTTTTTTTCTCTTATAAAACACAGGCCCGGAGATCCGTAAGACCACATCCCCAAAGTGCATCATTTTGCGGCATGTGTTGCGAAATCGAACGTCCTAAAACACAACAGGCGAGCCAGGGCCATCTGTTCCGGGTGGCCCCGAGCTCGCCTTGGTTGGGCGGAGTTGCGATAGGTATCAGCGAAGATTGGTAATTCACTGACGGGTCGTAACTTGCTCTCCAGTAAAGGATTCCGCTTACCTGTTGTGATGCCTCTCTGTCTGCCTGCAGGCCCCAGTGCCTCTACTGTTTCCGGCCCCAAGCGATGATTCGCTTAATGGTCGTGGCCTGCCGACGCAAGCATTAGATGCAAGTAGTGTGCCAAAAATTAAAGATGGAGGGAAAGAAGAAGGGGCCGCCCGATCCTTCGGCAAAAATAACGGCAAACAAAGGGAATCCGTCTGACATCTTTCGGTATCCGATTGACTGCAAGTGGTATAATTCCCGTGCGGGAAGGATACGACTGCGCTACCTGAAAATTTCAGGGAGACCGATCCAGTGGTCTCCTCGGGTGTTGAGGGAGAGAGGGGTTTAGAGAGAGGAAGGTAGCCGACTCGCCCGGTCGGCATGAAACCTGCGTAACTATCTTTTGATCTTTGCCAGCTTGTCCGGGGCGATCAGACTACCCGATTGTTCCTCTACTGTTGTTTTCACACGGCCTAAGTGGCCAGGGAGATGTAGCGATGACGAGAAAGTCGATTCTGAAACGGGGCTTATTGGCCTTCACATTCGTTGGAGCGTTCGCTTTTGTGACCGTCGGGACCAGTTCCGAAGCAAGTGCGCGACGCCATTGCCGAGGCGGAGGCAGCTACTACCGCACCCAATACAGAGCGGCCCCGGTGGTCGTTGTGAACAGAGGCTATTCCGTAGGCTATGGCGGCAGAGGCTTCTACAGAGGCGGTTTCTATGGTGGCGGTGTCTTCTACGGTGGCGGCTTTGGCCGCGGTGGCTTTGGTCACCACCACGGCGGCCACCACGGTGGTTTTGGTGGCGGGCATGGCGGCCATCACTAAACGGCACACTCCCCAACCAACTTGTACTCCGCTCGGTGTCGCAAGTTCAGTCTTCTTCCCCACGATCCGGTGTGGCGGTGGCGATGATCCAGGCCAAACGGCCTAGCAGCCGCGCGTACATCAAGAAGGCGAAGACGATCACGGGCGGCATCAAAAGCAAGCCGATAAGGCCCAGCTTCCCTAACAGGAACAGGGCGAGAAGGCTTAGCCCGACGAAGAACAATGCCGTTTCGGCGTAAAAGATGACCCAACTCGCCGGTGCCCAGCGGAGCGTCCGCAACAAACGGGGTGAGAAGACGGACCACATCGAACCCCCTTCGAGCTGTGACAAGAGGATCCACGGGAACGTGAGCCAAACACCGATTCCAGTCCCAAGGCCATAAAGCTCCAGGGGTAAATACGGGTTGGCAAGCGAACCGGGAATCACCGCAACGGCTCCGGCAAAGACCAACATCATTGCCGGTCCGATCCATTCTCCAAGATCGAGGGACGGCCAGTTGTTCAACTGGTCGCTCCCTTCGGAGGAGGTAACCACCAATTCGATGAAAATCATGGAGGCAATCCCTAGCCATACCAGTACCGCGATAAAAGGAGCCAGAACGGACATCGACAGGGGACTGCTCATCACAACCAACAGTCCCGCCGACAGACCTAGCCAAGCGAGCACCATCCCCTCTTCAACCCAAAATCGCATCACCCCCCTAAACATTCCAAAGCGAGGAGGATCGGCACGCCCCCGTTTTCGCTTTCCGTTCTCTTCGCTAAGTGACCGGTAGCCAAGCGGGGGGCGCTTGATCGCCTCTTCGTACAGATCGGTCTGCAAGGTGGGAGAAGGGGGCTCACTCGGGGCAACCGCGTAGCCGGGATCGTCCTTGGCGACCCGTTCTATTTTTCGCTTCTTCTTCGGTCGTTGG
>JAJRUA010000362.1 GCA_024278035.1 Planctomycetota bacterium
GGTCCGTGACTTCCACCGGATCAATCGCGTCGATCTCAAGCCGCGTTACAAGATGCGCCACCGACGATCGTTCGGCAAGCGAAACGCGAATCATTTGAACCGTGTCGTTGATAAGGAGTACCTTCACACCACGAAACGGTTCGATGTCATAAGAAAGTATCTCGCCGTTGGTTGCGCCGGCTGCTTGAGCGGTACTTAGGGGATCGCCCCAGTTGTCGAGCAATTCGTGGTAGCTCGAAAGCCCGGGAACAACACCGAGAAACGGCGCTGGCTGCGGACCCTGCGGCGTGGCGTAGGACCGCGCTACATCGCTCGCATCGTTCGAGTGCATTGCAATCCGCTTGGGTCGTCTCTTGGGACGTGCCCCCACTGTCTTGGAGCGATCGGAAGAGGCTTGTTTGTTTATTTCCTCCTCCAACGATTCTTTTGGTGGAGCCATCGGCTCCGGACCGGCTAGTTCTGGCTCGTAATCCGAGAGCTGAGAAATTGGTTCAAGCGTGCTCGAAAGCACATCGCTTGACTCTGCCTTCCGAACAGCGACCAGCACCGATTCTAGCGGCGCCGTTTTAATCGCTTCACTGATCGACCCTTTTCCTAGCGGCCCCTTTCCCAGTGGCTCGTCGTTGGCAACAACGATCACGGCTGGCGTTGGTACACCGACCAATTCAACTGCCATTGCCGGCACGCCAACTAATGTCGCAGCACTAAGCCCAAACGCTGTGCCAAACAAAGTGGTCTTACGCAGTGTCGTCCTACGAAATCGCTGAATAACGTTGTTCATCTTACGTCCCTTCCCTGGATTGGCCCCTAGCAGCGCCTTGCGACATCCTTGTCGCCTGTTCGGATAGTTGGTTGACTGCTAGCGTTTCACGGAGCGCCTATAGAGCGACTCTTTATTGTGTCCATCGAGTACATCGGCGCGCGATACGTCCGGCGCAAACAAAATCATCCCGGCAGAGCAGAGAATCCGCAGAATCTACGTAGGCTCGCGAAGCGGGCAGAGCTAGCATAGGTGGTCGATGAACAGGAACAACGTGGTCTGGCAACGAATCCCTAGGCTGAAAGGGGGACCGCAGGGAAATTGCAACTCCGCTTAGCTGAAAGTTCGCTTCGAGGCGGCAGCTCCGCGGCGAGCGAGAGCCGCGCTGATGCGTTCGGTTTGTTCCTTGGTGAGACAACAGCCGAGCGCACCGGCGGACTCTTCGATTTGTGCGGGGCGTTTCGCGCCGCAGAGGACGGTGGTGATGCCGGGCTGCGAGAAGGTCCAGTTCACGACAAGCTGGGCGACCGTGGCACCCGTTAGTTGGGCCGCCGCGCGAAGCTCTTCGACAAAGTCTTGGTTCCGCTGCCACTCTTCGCCTTGGTACATCGGATAGTTCCGCCGGCTGTCTTGTTCGGCCAGCTCATGGTCGCGCCGCAGGTGGCCTGCCAGAAGGCCCTTCATCAATGCCCAGTAAACGGCGACCGCAACGCCCTGCTCCCTGCACCAGGGGATCGTCTCTTGCTCAATGCCTCGCTGAAGTAGGTTGTACGGCAACTGGACCGCTGAGAGGGGGCACGCGGACGCGAACTCTTGAATCTGCGGGAGCGAACAGTTCGACGCCCCGGCGGCACGGATTTTTCCTTCCGCCAGCAAATCGGCCAAGGCTCCTGCCGACTCGGCCACAGGCACATTCGGATCGGGCGAGTGGAGGTAAAGCAGTTCGACACGGTCCGTGCCCAAGCGACCCAAGAGCGTTTCGCATTCATGGCGAAGCGTCTCGGGCCGTGCGTCCTGGGCCATCTCCGGCTTGCCGCCATCGGTCGCCTCGAAATGGACCCCCACTTTTGAGGCGAGCACGACTTCGTCCCGTCGTTCGGCAAGGGCTTCGGCAAGAATCAGGTCGCTTTCGCCGTTGGGGCCATAGACGTAGGCCGTGTCGAGATGGTTGATCCCCGCGTCGAGTGCGGCATGAACCGTTGCGACGCCATCGGCATGATTCGCCCCCAGTGTCGTCACACCCGCCATCGGCCAACAGCCGAGCGCGACGGGCGCGATCTTCAACCCCGTTTTTGCCAACGGACGACGAGTCGTTCTGTCGTGGTTCAATTGTTTTTACTTTTCTGGAGTGGTCTTTGGGAGGTATAAGTACAACAATCGGCGGGGCAAACATCGTGGCAGGGCCCCATGGTGCCCAGGGCGGGGCGTTCTGCGTTCTTGCCTTGTTCGGTTTCGATTCGCTCGGCGAGCAGCTCGCGGATCGAGCGAATCCAATCGGGGTGGCTGCCAAGGGTCTTGGCACGGCGGAAGTGGATTCCTAACGCTTCGCTAAGCTGCCGAGCTTCGGTATCAAGGTCGTAGAGGACTTCGAGGTGGTCGGAAACGAAACCAACCGGGTGAATTACGAGGTCCGCAAGCTTTCCCTCCGAATGGCGTTGTCGGATCTGATCGCAAACGTCCGGCTCGAGCCAGGGCTGTTGGGGCGGGCCGCTACGGCTTTGGTAGACCAACTCCCAATTCGTGTGCCCCACGGCCTCAGCGATTAGTCGGCACGCTTCGCTAAGCTGCCGTTCGTATTGGCAGTTCTCTGCCATCGCAAGCGGGATGCTATGGGCGGTGAACAGTACCAGCGTCTTCTCCCGGCGTTCGGGCAAAATCGACTGAAGCTCCTCCCGCAAACGCTCGGCGTTGACACCGATGAAACCAGGGTGGTTGTAGGGCATCCGCAGCTTGTCGATCCGCAAGTCCCCGGCGCCGGAATTCTTCGCGGCTTCGGAAAGATTCTCTAGGTACTGCCGGCAACCAGAATAGCTGCTAAACGAACTCGTAAAATAAGCGATCGCTCGCCGCACGCCATCCGCGGCCATTTGTGCGAGGGTCTCTTCGAGCATGGGTGTCCAATTGCGGTTGCCCCAATAGACGGGTAAGCGGGGGCCATGCTCCGCCAACTCGGCCTCTAAAGCGGCTATTAGCTCGCGGCACTGCGCGTTGATCGGACTCACTCCACCAAACTGCTTGTAGTGCTCAGCCACCTCCAGCATCCGCTCCTGGGGGACGTTCTTACCCCGCAGCACGTTTTCAAGGAACGGCATGACCTCGTCGGGCCCCTCGGGGCTACCAAACGAGACAACAAGCACGGCATCGTAGGGCTGGGTGTCAGACATCCCTTCAGTTTGCGCTTAGCAGCAATAGCCGCCAAGATGCCAAGATGCCCGGGACGCGAAGAAACTCAGCACGGCCTGAAGAGAAACTTTCGCCCCCTAAAAACAAAAGCGACCGGCGAGATTGCTCTCGCCGGTCGCCAGTGGTAGTTGGTGGCCGAATAAGCCTGCTTGAGCCAGGATGGCTCAGCTATAGTAGCTGACGAAATCGCCGATCGACTTGCACTGAATCTTGCCGGCGTTGCCTGCTTGGCCGAAGGCGGTCATTCGGGCGACACAAACCTTCTTCATTGCCTCTCGGGCGGGCGTGAGATAGGCACGCGGGTCGAACTTTTCTGGCGACTCGGCAAGCACCTTGCGGATCGCACCCGTGATCGCCATCCGGTTGTCGGTATCAACGTTTACCTTTCGTACGCCGAACTTGATTCCCTTCTGGATTTCTTCGACAGGCACACCGTACGTCTGCTTCATCTCACCCCCATATTGGTTGATGATGTCTTGCAGCTCTTGCGGAACGCTACTCGAGCCGTGCATCACAAGGTGGCAATTCGGCAGCCGTTTGTGAATTTCTTCGATGCGAGAGATCGAAAGCACATCGCCGGTCGGCTTCTTGGTGAACTTATAAGCACCGTGACTGGTACCGATGGCAACGGCCAAGGCATCGACGCCCGTCTCGGTAACGAATTGCTCTGCCTCGTCTGGGTCGGTGAGTAGCTGGTCGTGTGTGAGAGTCTCGGTCGCACCGTGCCCATCTTCTTGTTCGCCGCCACCCGTCTCTAGGGAGCCAAGACAACCGAGTTCGCCTTCGACAGAGACGCCCTTTTTATGGGCCGCCTGGACGACTCGCTTAGTCACCCCGGCGTTGTACGCGTAATCCGCTGCCGAGCAGCCATCTTCCATGAGCGAGCCATCCATCATGACGCTCGTAAAGCCGTTCTCGATCGCGCTCTCACAAGTCTCAGCGCTGTTGCCATGGTCCAGGTGCATGACGATCGGGATCTTGGGGTAGAGCTCCGCAGCGGCCAACATGAGATGACGCAAGTAGGCATCTTGTGAGTACTTCCGGGCACCACGCGACGCCTGAATGATGACGGGCGACTCGGTCTCTTCTGCCGCCTCCATGATCGCCTGGATTTGCTCCATGTTGTTGACATTGAACGCAGCAAGTCCGTATTCGTTCTCAGCAGCGTGATCCAACAACAAACGCATTGGGACTAAAGGCATGGTAAGACTCCTCTTTTTTTATCAGGTGGGGATTGATTTGGTGGGAAGTGTTTTATTGATGTTTGCGCTAGCAATTTTACTCTTAGCGTTCCCATCGGTCGGCTAAAACCGGCTTCCGATGGTCGGCCTGTCGCTTGGCTCGCGCAAGACTCAAAATAGCAGGGGATTCTCAGGGCGATCTTCCTAGAGATCGCGAAAAGCTCCCCTGTAGCCCCACAAGAATACCGCAGTTCGGGGCCCTTATCGAGTGCCCAAACCTGCTGTTTCCTGCGACCTATTGTCCCTATCGTCTATCGAAAGAGCCCAGGGGGCCGTCATTTTCCGTGCAAATCGTCTGCCAAGGCGAACGCGGGGCTCGGAGGGGCTTGGGTCAACCGCACCAAAATTGCCTTTCGTGATCCGGCAGCATCCTCATCCCACGAATGGAGATACTGCCCCAAGCGGCTTGAGGCGTTGGGGCGACTGGTCACCAGCAACATTTCTCCCACCACCAACGGGGCGGCGATCCGCAATTCGCTAAAGATTCGCTTGTCGCGGAGCGGTTTTTGACGGGCGATCATCCCCGTGTCGTCCTGTGCCCATTTCCAACGTGGCTTGCCGTATTGAAACTCTGGCATCATCACGATCGTAAATCCCCCATCGGGACTCCGTTCAACTTGCAAACTGTAGAACGCCTGCACCTTTCGGAAGGTCTCGCCCGAACGCCCATCCATCGCCAGCAGCGGTGCCTCAGCGATTTCCTCCGACGTTTTGATCTCCAGCGGTTGGCCTGGCCTCAATTGGACCGTCTTTCGGGTAACACCTGTCGGCGACGAAAGGGACGCAATGGCATTGTCTTCTGATTCGGCACCGGTCGGTTCACCGCGCGACCGAGCACCATGGGGATCAAGCAGCCGCACAATCGCCATCGGAGGCGCCCCCCCCACCACACCCGCACGCAGACCGCTTCGTCCTAATCGATCACGCAGCCCTTCGTCTAAACGATCTTCCTGTACGAAACGCCATAAGGCATCGTCCGATTCTCCCGTACTTGCAGGCTCCATTCCCGTAGACCCCGTTTCCGCAGGTAGAGTTGCCCAGTAGATGTCGAGCGTCACCGCATCGGACGATGCTTGAGCCGCATGAAGAATCGACGCGGTAGTCACCGTCTCGGGCGTTCGTAACGTCCCGCATCCCGCTAAAGCAATCCCGGCACATACGGTGACTATGCGGGTGATGACCAAGCGGGCGATCTTGCTAGCAGTGGCCATAGCAAATAGGATTAGAAAATGAGGACGTACCGAGGGCGGAGGGAACGGTAACAATCCTCGGCAATGCTGGCAAGATCGAGTCCTATTTTTGCCCCCATAGCAGCTTGGAATGGGGGCAAACGCCTAGCAGGGTCGCAAAAAGAGGAGCGGGGGCTTATGCCACTTTGATTAGCTTGGCAACAGGATAGCGGTCACCTACCACCCGGCCATGCGACGCAACCAACTCAGCGAAGGACTGATCGAGAAAATCGATCAAACCGGCTGGCGGGTTGCTAGCAAGCCATTCCCTGGCAAGCGCTGCCGCGTGGGTGTTGTACTCCTCTTGCGAATGACCGTGGGCGAAGCAACGGCCCTCGTGCCGACGGATGTCGCCATCCATCTCGGGGCTGATGTGCCACAGTTCGTGGGTAACGGTCGTCAATTTTTCCTCAAGGGCGTGGTCAAAAAACCGCGGGCAATAAAAATTCAACACATACAGCGACTCGTTCCCTTGGCGATTGACCACCTGTGAACAAGCGTACCGGCGGCCACGCACCGTGCCCGTTGTCGCCCCTCCCTCAACCCGCAACGGCGTGAGCGAAGCCTGCAATCCATGCGGCACCGCCCGGCGAGTCTGGCGATAACCGACCGCCACACGCGACATATCAATATGCGACAGCGCCTGCAATCGGCTCGTCATATCGACACAAACCGAGCGCATCGCGGCAGTAAAGTCGAACCCTTTTGGCATGGCATTTGGTTTCCTGCGATTAGCTTTGCTCGAAAGAATTAAACGCGGATCAGGGGTATCTACGCGAATAAAAAAAATTTACCCGAGGCCATCCCTTCAATCCGCGTTCATCTGCGTCTAATTCTTAATTTTTATTGCGAAAAAAGGGCGTCCCTGATATCAGGGACGCCCTTTGCTTATAACCGTTCAGGTAGGATCGCGAAGCGCCAGTTTTACTCTTTACCGGCTTCGGCAGTCTCTTCAGCCGAGTCTTTCGTGGCCGTTTCTTCCGAGGAGGCCTCTTCCGTCTCATCTGCTGAGTCGAACGCGGGACGCTCGCTCTTCTGAGCGATTCGGTCGTGGTCGCCGCCGACAAACTCAAGGATTGCGCGGGTGCCAGCATCGCCCAGACGTGGGTGGGCAAGCCGTAAGACACGGGTGTAACCTCCGGGGCGGTCTTCAAAGCGAGGGGCCACTTCCTCAAAGAGAACCGTCACTGCCTGCTTGTCACCCAAAAGCTGAATGCAACGGCGACGTGCGGTGACGGCAGGCGAAATCGCTTGGTTCCATTGAACCCAACGATCGCTCTTGCGCCACTGCTTCCAGGTGTCGCTACCACGCTCGGCGTCGGTCGCAAACTCCTCAGCAGCGCGCCGCGCTGAGATAGAGTCTCTAGCGATCGTCACACACTTCTCAACCAGAGGACGAACTTCCTTCGCCTTGCTGATCGTTGTGATGATACGGCCCTTGATCTTGGGCTCCGATTCAAGTTTCAGAAATCGCAAGTCATCCGGGTCGCGTTCTGTCAGGAACAACGCGCTGGCTAGACTGCGGAGCAAAGCCCGCTGGTGACTTGGATTACGACCGAGTTTACGGCCTCGTTTACGGTGACGCATGATAGGTGCTGCTGTTAGCGACTAACGTTCGATTGTTTTATTTCGTCTGATTTTTTCGTTCGGTTGCTTTCGCAAAGTTCTTTTGCC
Source organism: Planctomycetota bacterium (assembly GCA_024278035.1). The sequence continues at coordinate 7,308 of JAJRUA010000362.1, forward strand.
GACTAGCGCGATTTAGACACCCACGGGTGGCATGACTCGCATACCAAGCTGCAGGCCGAGATCGCGAAGCTTTTCTTGGACTTCAACGAGAGTCGTCTCGCCAAAGTTACGAACCTCAAGCAAGTGATCCTCGGACAGGCTCACCAATTCTCGAACCGTCAAAATGCTTTCGGACTCAAGGCAATTGGCCGCTCGCACTGAAAGCTGCAGTTCGGCAATCGACATATTGAGCTTTGCCTCAATGGCGGGATCGGCACCACCCGAGGTGGCAGCACGGGCTGGAGAGCGGACTTGCGGTCCGAGCTCGGAGTACTGTACGAACGGATTGAGGTGCTTACGCAATATCTTGGCCGACTCGACCATCGCCATCTCAGGCCCAACCGAACCATCGGTCCAAATCTCAAGCGTTAGCTTATCGTAATTGGTCTTCTGACCAACACGCGTCTCATCCACCGCGTAGCGAACCCGTGTCACGGGACTATAGATGGCATCGATCGGGATGATGCCAATCTCTTGGACGTTTTGACTATGCTCACTGGAAGGGACATAGCCCCGACCGTTTTCAACAACCATCTCCATGACGAACGGCACGTCATCGGTAAGCGTGGCGATCACATGATCTTTGTTGATGACATCGACCGATTCATCGGTTTCAATGTCACCAGCAAGAATGTCACCAGCCGAATTCCGTTCGACACGCAGCACCTTCATTCCCTCAAGGTGATTCTTCACCACGAGCGACTTGACGTTGAGCACAATATCGGTGACATCCTGCAAAACACCGGGCACCGTCGTGAACTCATGCTGGGCGTTATGAATCTTGAGCTGCGTAACGGCGCTCCCCTCAAGACTTGAGAGCAGGATCCTGCGCAGGCCATTGCCAACGGTCGTTCCAAAGCCACGATGAAACGGCTCTGCAACGAACTTGCCATAGGTGGGGGAGAGGGTTTCCTGCTCGCATGTGACCATGCTGGGCAGTTCTAATCCACGCCATCGGATATGCATCAAACGACTCCAAATCGGGGGAGGCCGGGGAAATCGGGGGGCCGGGGTTTCTTACAATGTTTAGACGCTTAGGCGCCCTAGCGTTTTATTTTTGCTTCTGGCAATCGTCGTCTGCGAGAAGCAGAGTTGATTTTGTTTCGTTCTAAATCTAATTTCGCTTAACGCGAGCAAAGTTCAACGATGAGCTGGGTATCAACGGGAACGGAAATGTCCTCCGTACCTGGGAGTCGACCAACGATTCCTTCGGGGATGGGGCTCTCGGTAACCGCGAGGTAATCGGGGATGTCTCGGCTGTTCTCTGCCTGA
>JAJRUA010000363.1 GCA_024278035.1 Planctomycetota bacterium
AGCGTATCACGCATGTAGGTTGCCATAACAATGCCGTCGTCCGCAGCCAGTCCGAACAACGCAATGAAACCGACCCACATGGCCGTATTCATTTGCACGCCCATCACGGCTACGGCAATCATGCCTCCCGCCGCCGCGAAGGGAATACCCGCAAAAACAACGAGCGAGATCGGGAAGTTTCTAAAGTGGAGGTAATGCAGCATCAAATTGATGAGGATAACAATCGGGATGATCCACATGAGTCGCTGATTGGCTTCGATTTGGTTTTGGAAAGAGCCGACCGGCTGCAACTCAAAATTGCCCTCGGGAAACTTCATTTCGCCACTTTCCCGAGCCGCCCGAAGCGAAGCCATCACCGCCTCCACAGTTTCCAAGTCCCCCAGCCCTCCCGAAGGAGAGAAGGAGACGTGCGCCACGAGTCTCGCATCTTCGCTATTGATCGCGCCGGGGCCCCAAGTCATTTCTACACTGGCCAAACGTTCGAGGGGTATCACATCACCGGTGGGGGCAACGACCGACACTTTGTGAAGCTCGTCGATTTTTTCGCGTACGTTTCTTTCGTAACGAATCTGAATCGGGTAGCGTTCACGTCCTTCGACGGTGGTCGTGACATCCACGCCTCCCAAGCCAGCCGAGACAAGCTGATTGACCATCATGGTCGTCATGCCGTAACGGGCCGATTCTTCGCGATCGACCTCAAACTCGTAGTAAGGCTTGCCCATTACGATGTCAGGGTTGACCGTGTTGGAGTTGACGTTGAAGTCTTTCTTGAGGTGCTCCGCAACAACGATGGCAGCCTTGCCAAGGCCTTCGAGACTATCGCCGTAAATACGGATAGCCATCGAGGCCTTGATGCCACTTTGTAGCATCACCACGCGTCCTTCGATCGGCTGCAAGGCCGAGGCGGGCGTGACACCGGGCAGCGTGGCAACGGCGTTGATCTCATCCCAAATGTCTCGCTCGGTTATTCCCTCACGCCACTCGTTACGAGGCTTGAGCATCACGTAGGTTTCGATCATAGCCGCCGGTGCGGGATCGAGTGCTGAATCGATACGCCCAATTTTCCCCAAGACATCGCTCACCTCAGGGATTCCTTTGATGAGGACATCTTGCGTTTGCAAAACTTCCATCGCCTGAGAAAAGCTGGCCGCAGGGTACAGGCTGGGCATGTAAAACCAACTCCCCTCGTCCAGCGCGATCCAGTCATCCGACTCAAGGCCGGTAAAAATATGCTTGGCGTCCACATAGCCGGGCACCGCATTGAGATCGGCTCCGAGCAACGAGAAAACCTTTTCTACCGGTTGCAATACTGTGGGCAATCCGATCCACGCCCCCAAGCCAATAACAAAAATTATGGCCGGAAAAGAAAGCATCAGAGCTTTTCGCCGAAGAGCCAGCCGCAACCGTCCCGCGTAGAGCCACAGCACAAATCGGCTGACCGGGTTCTCTTCCATCGGCCGAATTTTCTCATGCGATAGCCAGCCGCCGATGAACAAACCGATCACTGCCGCCACAAGGGTCGAAAGAGGCAGACTGAGCGAAGTGAAATGCTCAATCTCCTCTCCCCAAACAAAGTAGCAGAGCCCCGCGCTCAGACCAGCAAACGATAGGCTTGCAAAAAGAGTGGACCATGTGGACCATTTCGTCGATTGGGAACTACGAAGCAACACCCGGCAGAGCATTGGGACGACCGTCACAGCAACAATCAAACTGGCAGTCAGCGCGAAAGTTTTGGTCCATGCGAGCGGCGAGAAAAGCCGATGGTCTCGGCCCGTTAAGAAAAAGACGGGCAAAAAGCTGACGACAGTTGTCGTGACAGCCGTAATCACCGCCGGAATGACTTCGCTAGCCGAATCGCTAATGACTTGTAATCGTTTGGGTTCGCCGCCTGGTGAGCCTTCGGATTCCCAATCGGCGAGTCCTCCGTAGATATTCTCCAGTACGATGATTCCCATATCGACCATCGTGCCAATCGCGATGGCGATCCCCGCAAGCGACATGATATTGGCATCTACGCCAAACACTTTCATGGCGACAAAGGATATCAGCACCCCCATCGGCAGCGTTACGGCAATAACGATGCTTGCACGCACATGCAAAAGGAAGAGTACCATCACGGCAATCGTAATCAAGATTTCGTGCTGCAAGGCATGGGTGAGCGTGGCGACCGTTTCGTCGATCAATTCCGTACGGTCATAAACGCCGCGGATTTTTATGCCGTCTAGCTCCGATTCTAGCGAGGCGATTTTTTGTTTGACGCGTTCGGCAACGTCGCGCGGATTTTCGCCATAGCGCATGACCACGACACCGCCGACCGCCTCTTGGCCGTTGTAGTCCAAAGCTCCACGCCGAAAAGCGGGACCCGTTTGAACTTGGGCTACGTCCCGCACACGGACGGGCACCCCTTCGCGCGATAGAATAACCGTGTTCTCAATCTGTTCGAGTGTTTCCTCTTCCGTCTTTCCCGATCCGATAAAGCCCATGCCACGGACGATGAACTCCATGCCGCTTGACTCGACCGTCTTGGCCCCCACATCAATGTTCGAGTCCTTAACCGATTGAATCACTTTGCTAAGCGGGATGTTGTGATAGCGCAGCGCGTCGGGATCGACCTCAATTTGGTACTGCCGTATGTAACCGCCGATCGAAGCGACTTCCGCCACTCCCTTAACCGACTGGAGCGAGTACTTGATGAAGAAATCTTGCTTCGATCGCAACTCGGCCAGGTCCATGCCGGGAGGCGGCAGCAGAACATAGTAATAGATTTGCCCCAAAGCGGTCGCGTCGGGAGCAAGCCGAGGCGTCACCCCGTCGGGCAAAATGCCAGCGACAGTCGATAGTTGCTCGGCAACCCGAGACCGGGCCCAATAAAAATCGACGTTATCACCAAAGGTAACCTGCACAAAGCTAAAGCCGAACATGCTTTTGCCTCGTACGCTTTCGGCACCAGGAACCGATTGCAGGGCGATCGACAGAGGATAGGTGATTTGGTCTTCCATGTCCTTAGGCGAGCGGCCATTCCACTCGGTAAGGACAATCACTTGGTTCTCACCTATGTTCGGAATCGCATCGAGCGGCACCTTCTTGGTGGAATACCAGCCATAGGCGACGACAACGATAGCAGCCGCCACGACGACCAATCGTTCACGAAGGCAAAAATCAATAATGCTCTTAATCATCGGACCGCCTCCGTCTCAATTTCTTCCTGCCATGCGCTGGGTTGCCACGCATCGGGAGGACTCGAATCCGAAGGCTCGGCCAAAAGTTTTTTACGGCACCCTTCGCAACAAATGAAGACTGGCACCCCTTCGACCATTACTTTCTTGGGCGTACCCATCGACCCAAGCGGCAAATCGGTTACCGGACAAACTTCCTGCTGTTCAGCAAGACGCCTATCTTCGGGCGATAACTTACTAAGTGCTTCGCTGTATTTGCTGATGGAGTCAACGATCCGCAGGGTGCTCTGTACGGACTGACTCTGTACGGACTGACTTGGTACCGAAAGGTTCGGCAAAGATGGAGTCACCGCCTCCATTACGACCATTCCTGGAGCACCGATCGGCGGGAGGCTATCCTCGTCAAAATCAAACTCTACCGAAGGTTCTGCTTTGGTCGGGTCAATCAAAGAAGGATTGCCCGCCAGTTGCATCTGTGAGTCGATAAGGAAATTACCCGAGACGGCAACCTGCTCGCCTTCTTTAACTCCTTTGAGGATAACAATCAGGTCGCCACTCCGTTCGCCAAGCACGACGTTACGAATCTCAAAACGCCCCGGCTCGGTCTCGACGTAGAGCACGCTGTCGCTGCCAGCCATAAGAACGGCATTGCGAGGAACGACCAAGGCTTCGTCGTTGTTGCCGGGCTCTTTGCTAAAACCAAACTGCGAGGCGGGCACCAAAGCAATGCCACAAACACGGCATTCGCCGGATGAAGATTCGACCACATGGGGGTGCCGCGGGCTAATCCATTTGTTGGCAAGCTCAGGGTCGTAAATAGGGCCCTGCGATCCATTCGCTGAAAGAGGGACTTCAATGGTAGCCTTGGCGTAGTCGCCAACGCGAAGCAGTCCGTCCTCATTCGGAATCACCACACGAATCCCGACGGTTCGTTTCCTCGGATCAACGGTCGGGTCAATAAAAGCGACCCGCCCGGCGAACGTCCTTCCGGGCAACGACTGGACCTCTGCATCAACCTTCTGCCCATACCGAATTTTTGCCGCGTCCTCCGGAAATAATTCCAGCATAAGCCACACGCTGGACAAGTCGGCCAACTCGTAGATGGCTTGTCCTTCCTTCACGTACTGGCCTTCGTTCGCATACTTCCTAATCACGGTGCCACTGATGGGAGCACAAAGGTGCATTCGGCTGTTGGCTTCGCCCGCGTATTCAAGTTGTTCGATTTGTCTTTGTGTCATCCCCAATTCGATGAGACGTTGTTTTGTGCTTTCATACATGTCTCGATTCGAGTGGACGACTCTCCTTAAGCTGGAAGATTGGCTCGTGTCATGGGCCTTCTTGGCCAAGAGAAGCTCGACTTGCCCAGAGTACAGTCGTGGCGAGTAAACGAGTGCGAGATGGTCTCCTTTTTCGACAAAGACCCCCGTAAAATCGGCGTACAAACGATCCAGCCGCCCATCGACGTATGCAGAAATGGTTTTCAGAGAGCCCTCGTCGTAGTTGAGTTCGCCGATCGCTCGAATCGTACGCAAGAGCGGAGCCGACTTGACCGCCACGGTATGGATGTTGGCAATGCGACGCGCCGACCAATCGATGTTGACCGACTGCGAGTCGGAGTTGCCTCCCCCCGAAGCGGCCGGCATAAGCTCCATCTCACAAACGGGGCATCGTCCGGGCCCTATCTGAGGCGGTGTACAAAGCATCGGGCAAATGTAGGTTCGCGTATCGGCAGCCGCCGCCGCTTGATCGCCTCCTCCGCCACCGGCAGAAATCCAGCCGAATTTCTGCGCGATTCCCAGGGCAACAATCAGCGTGGCCCCCGCTGTGAGCAACAAGAGCGGCTGCACAACAAGCGATATCCACCATCGTCGCGACTCCTGGCGATCGGAAGCGGTGGGCTCCGCCGTACATTCTGCATCCGCAGCCGTCGCAGAAGTCTCGCAAGACTCTGGTGGGGAGGCAGGTTTTTCTTTTTCGCTATTCATGACAATCTCATTCCGACTCGAAAACATTTCTTATTGGCGTTTTTTTGAAGCGAACAGACGCGATGCTGGGTTTGCCCCAGCAACCGCGCTGTTCACCTCGGTCTCTTTTTCAATCAACCACAACAACTGCCACCCGAACCATCACCACTCGAAGGTGAGCCACCGGGTAGCACACCAGCTCCTCTAAGCGTACGACAACCGGTTGTCGTTAAGGCCGCTATGACAAGTAGGGCAGCTATCCAACGAAATCCATTTCGATACATAGGTAATCCTTGATAAAATTGGTAGTAAGAGAGAGCCAAAGACGCAAGAAATGCCAAGCATTCCCCTGTACAAAAACGTCTCTGGCTTACAAAGCAGCAGGGCCTACCAACAACGGAGCCGTGCTCTTCTAACAGCCGACTTTCAGGGCAAAGTTCGTGACCGATTCGTAAATCGTTGCCGTTGCTAAGTGCCTACCCTAAAACGGGTCAGGAAATGTCCAGAGGCCCAAAGACCGAGGTGTCTGAAGGTTTTGGAACATGCAGCAAATGTCGAACGATGCGCACAAGCTAGCACGACGAAGTGGGCGCACAACTGCACCGCTGAGAAAGGGGTTCAGAGAATGAACCGGCAGAGAACAACGCAGTTATCCAGCGCTGTTGGAGGGAATATCCCTGTGGACGAAACAGGGCGTTGCCGTGTTTCGGCTAGAAACTCGGTGACCGTGTACGAGGCCGTTTCTACTGCGTCAGCTAAAACCCTCTCCGGAGAGTTACTCTCTTCCGGAGGCGTGGTAGGTGCTGCGGGCGTCTCGCTCTTCTCGCCGCACTGGCAATCCTCACCGCACTGACAGCCAGCACTGCATGAGCAATCACGGCTTAGCGTTGATTCGCTTGAACAGCAAAGCGATTCCTGCGACTCCAATGCGCCGGAAACGCCACAGCAGTCAGCCTCTGCTACCGCGTCTGTTCCGCCGCAACAACTCGATAACGAAGCGACAGCACTAGAAGAACAACCGCAAGCCGACAACGGCACACCTTGCAACGAGATCGCTATGGCGGCAAGCCATGCGATGGATCGTGTCAAAATTTGCTGGGTTATCCACATGATAAGTTCTTTCTGCTATCGCCTGCGATCCTACTTAAAGGTGAGGATCCGTCGCGGAGAGGGCCTCACGTTATTGGTCGGTTCGCGGCAAAACAAAACTAGAGCAGAACTTGGTGCCAGCAGAACCGTGCCAATGATATACGGTAAAGCTAAGGCTTTTGCAAGCAATGCTGCACGACGCCTTACGATCTTAGGCTAGAAAAAAAGTAATTGCAACAAACCAATTCCCAAATACTCACGTACAAGGAGGATGTAGGGAAATCGCCCCGTCGTCAATGGCAAGTAGCGTAATCTCCTTCCCACGTTCCATCCTTCTTGCGTTTTTAGCATTTGAAAGCGGCTTCCTGCCCTGAACACCCTGCTGAGAAATGTTAGCTGATAAAAAACAAGAGAATACGGTGAAGAACCCTTGAAAACGACGCATCTAACGACCTAGACGCCGCCGATTTTTTGATTTTAATGGTTTTGACTAGCAACCAAATTATGGATCTCTGTTCGGCACAGCACACGGACCAATTTTCACTTCAACCTATGAGAGGGATGGCTTCGATGACTTTTACTCGTTCTAACTTGTTACTTTCGGTAGCGCTCGGTACGTATTTATGTGGGTTTGGTGTTGTTCCTGCTTTCGCACAGAGCGGATCGGGCCACTCTCACGCAGAAGGCTCCCATGCGGATGGGCATGACCACGATGCGGCGACAGCCGAGAAAGAAATCCAGGAAGCGCTCGCGGCGCTTACGCCCGAAGATCGCAACCAGGCGATGACGCAGCGATTCTGTCCGATCATGGAGTACACTCGCCTAGGAGCAACGGAAACGCCGCTCAAAGTCATGGTCGAGGGAACGCCGGTACTTGTCTGCTGCGAAGGTTGTATCGAGGATGCACAGGCGGGTGGCAAAGAGACGCTGGCCGTTGTGAGCAAGCTGACGAAAGCCTCCTACGCCCTGGCGACGCTATCGGCCGCCGATCGAGCAGCCGCCGAAGCACAAAAGTACTGTGTGATCGCAAAGAAAAGTTTTCTCGGCTCGATGGGCGTTCCCGTCAAGCTCGATTTCGATGGTCAGTCGGTTTTTGTCTGCTGCAAAGGCTGCGCTGGCAAGGCGAACGCTGACCCTGCCGCCGCGCTGGCAAGAGCCAAGGTGCTGAGAGAAGCTGGTGAGGATCATGACCACGACGATCATGACCACGCTGGCCACGATCATGGAGATCACGATCACAGTGGGCATGATCACAGTGGGCACAGTCACTGATTCCAACGATTGCCTCCAGCCGACGGGCGACATTTTAGCGCATTGTGCTGAACGGTTCGCTCGTCGGCGTTTTTTTTGAAAAAAGACAGCTCGGCTTGATAATTTCCTGGAAATAGGTCGATACGAGTGGAGGGCTCCTAAGAGCCTATCCCAGCCCCCCCCTCAAGGGTACGCCAGAGGCCCGAGAAAGACGGATGTACCAGGTGGTTTTGGGGCGAGCTGAAAAAGTTGTCGATGGAATAAACATGAATCGGTCGGTTGCCCACCTTACGAAGACCTTAGCTTTGCTGGCAATTCTTGTGTTGCCAGCACAAGGGTCTATGGGTACGACCTGTTGTTGCCATAGCGTTGCCGAAACATCTTCCTCAAACGCCGAAGCGGTCTCTGGCACGAGTGGGTCGTGTTGTCAAACGAAGGCTTCGGATCCACAGCCGTGCCAGTGCCCTTGTGGCAGTTGCTGTAGCGCCTTGCCGGACACGCTGGCTATTGCTGCCGATTCGCTCTCGAAAATTGTTGACCTTTCGTCTGGCTGGGGGAAGGGCCTCTCTGCGCTCGATAGCGTTAAACGTTTACAAAGCTCATCTTCGCAAGCGGTAGCCGCCGGTACGACGAGTGGCTATGAACTTTGCGTTCAACTTTGCCGCTATCAGATTTAATTTCTCCTTCCGCGCGGATTGGTAGCCCCACGAGTGCCGCCAATCTTTCTTCGGAGAGACGACTTTGCGTACCCATCAGGGTTCACGCATCGTCTCAAAACCTCCCTGTTATTCTTTAGCGCCGCCTTAGCGGCTCGCATGGAAGGAGATATCCAATGATTTTGCAAAGCTCGTCTATTGTCGTGGGTTGCCCCGTTTGTGGTCGTCCTATGAAGATGCGGTCGATCTATATTGGCCAAGAGGTTCGTTGTAGCCACTGCCACGGAGAGGTGATCGTTCTTGAAACGAACAAGGGAACGTTAAAAGCGACCAACGCAAGAGGAAAAAACACCATGGAGCGGGCAGAACAATTGTTACGAAGAGCACGCCAGTTGGACTCGTTTTCTTCCGATTGTGCGCGTTCTCATCCATCGCCTCTCACTTCAGAGAGCCAAGCAGGCCTGAGCGAGACGCTTCGCGCCGATCCCCCAACCCATCCGAAAGGCCCCAACGGTCGAAAGAGACCGGTTCACCTGAAGGTTTTGGAGCGTACGGTTCGTTCCTTGCCTGAAGAGCCTGAAACCCAAGGGGATTTTCCGTCGATTGCCTCTTGTTGGAGCATCAAGATGAGGTGTTCGCACGGCTTGCGCCCGACCTCGCCAAATGCGGAGTCCGTGTTATCCTCATCCAATCGGCGACGGAATCAACGAAGTTGCTCGACCAGCGCAAGCGACCTTGTTGGTCAGAAAGATCGATTTTTTCGAGTGGGGTGACGGGCCAAAGATCGCCAAGGTTTTGAGAAAGAAACCTGGAAGCACGTTTTTTTGAAAGTGGAGCCCCCCGCTTTTCTTATCGGGGAAATTAAAATTCACGAGAGACAGAAAGATGCCGTTAATCGAAGAATTTGAACGTTCGGGCAATTGGTTGTTTCGGTGGCGCAGCTATTTGCCGATGCTGTTTTTGCCTTTGGTTTTTCTAGCCGTTGCTTATTACCCACTGCTTGAAGGGAACTTTCGTTGGCATTTCGTGTGGTCGCTGGCGTGTTTTGCGCTGGCACTCGCCGGGCTGTGGGTTCGTTGCCATACCGTGGGGCATGCACCGCTAGGAACTTCAGGGCGAAACACAAAAAAGCAAATTGCGGAAAGTCTCAACACATCAGGGCTGTATTCTGTTGTTCGACACCCACTCTATTTGGGGAACTTTTTAATCGTTCTAGGAATCGTCATGCAAACGTTTACCTGGTGGTTGATCTTACTCTACATCGCCTGCTTTACTTTATACTATGAACGAATCATGTTTGCCGAAGAAGCCTTTCTCCGCAAACAATTTGGTAGTCAATTTATGGATTGGGCCAATCGAACCCCAGCGTTCTTCCCTAAAATTGGGCAATGGGTCCAAGCGGATCAACCAACGAATTGGGAGAGAATAATCCGGCAAGAATGTGCTGCTATTGCGGTAATTACGGTAGCGTTTCTAGGGATAGAGTTGACGGTTCATTCTCGCCAACCAGGGAATTCTGGAATGGAGGCATGGTGGTACGCTGTCGCCCTAATTGGAGCCTCTCTCTATGCCATAGCGAGGGTGATGAAGCGACAGCTCAGAAGAAGGGAGACCTAGAGGTCTCGATCTTGCGAGCGGCTCTCCTTTTCCAAAGGGCCCTTGTAGCCAAAGCCCCCATCGCTTTCGATGTCGATAGGATCTGCTCTCTCCTATCCGTAACGTGGCGAACTATTTCTTTTCTTCCCTAGGTTACTTTTATGGTAACCGTTCACGGTTACAATCAGTAGTTCGCTATTATGCGAAAGTTGCTATTTTCCCTGGATGGCGGCCCAAGACGACATCATTGCCGAGCTTCGCAGTACCAATGCTGGACTTTTGCAGCGTATTGTCGAGCTAG
>JAJRUA010000364.1 GCA_024278035.1 Planctomycetota bacterium
ATGGTCGGCGGCTACGAGCGACTGATTACAGAAATCTACGAGCAGAAAACGGGGTACCCAGTGCCAGGAAATATCGCAAAACAAGAAAAGAAAGCATCGGCAAAGGCCGCTGTTTAGGGTAAGGCGAGCCGCGAGCGTCAGCGACCGGAGAAACGAAGGCGGAATCCGGATTGCGAAATGAGGAATGACTCGCAAAGCGCTGAGTGACTTCGGTTATTCCGCAATCCGCAATCAAATCCTCCGGTCGCTGACGCTCGCGGCTCGCCTTACCCTAAACAGCGGCCTTTGCCGATGCTTTCTTTTCTTGTTTTGCGATATTTCCTGGCACTGGGTGCCCCGTTTTCTGCTCGTAGATTTCTGTAATCAGTCGCTCGTAGCCGCCGACCATCACTTCGATTGAGGAGGTTGCTTGCACCCGCTGCCGACCGGCGTCACCCCAGGCTTGGGCTCGTAGCGGATCAAGCAGGAGCCCCGTGATGCGTTCCACCAGCGCGCCTTCGTCCCCTGCGGGAACGACGTGCCCTGTCTCGCCCTCACGGACCGATTCACGGACCGAGCCAACATCGGTCGTCACGACCGGCTTGCCGCAGCTCATCCCTTCGAGGATCGAAACCGGGTTCGCTTCGTTGTGCGAGGTGAGAGCCAGCACGTCGATCGAGGCAAGTACCGCCGGCACGTCGTCACGATTGCCCAGGAAATGAACCCTCGGGGCATCCCCAAGTAACTTTAGCTTTTGAGCCATCGATTCTAAATCAGCACGGCAAGGGCCTTCGCCGATGAGGACAAAATGCGTTTCGGGAACTTGTTGTAAAATGCGTTTCGCAGAACGCAGGAACAGTTCGTGGTTCTTTTCGGGCCGAAGGGCGGCAAGGATGCCGACTAGCGGCGTCGTAGGACAAACGCCTAACTCTTGGCGGAACGTGTTGTTGGGTCGGGCTGGTGTGAAACGCTCGGTATCCACACCGTTGGAGATTACCTTGACGCACTGTTGGGGGAAACGCTCGAACTCAACCAAAAACTCACCATGTGGCTTGGCGACAGCGATAAAGGCGTCGGTGAGGGGCGTTAGCAGGCGGTTGAGCCGACCGACGCCGTCGGGCCAACCGGTGCTGTGCAGGGCTGCGGCGATGACAGGCACCCCGGCGATTCGGGCGGCTAGTCGGCCCCAGAACATTTTATCCCCCGCCCCAACGGTGATGACTGCCGCGTACTTTCGCTTACGCATCAACCGCACCAATCGAGGAAGTACTCGTAAGTCGTACTTTCCAGAGAGCAGGCTGTGGTGAACGGAAAAACCTTCTTCGATCAGACGCTCGCCGAGGGGACCTGGTTCTTTCAGGCAAACGACCTCGGGCGCGAACCGCTCAGGGTTCATCCTCTGCACGAGGTTCACCAGCAGCATCTCAGCCCCCCCCACCGGCATGTTGGTTTGCACGAAAAGAACGGGCAGCGGTTGGAATTGATTTGGCATAATCGGATAGATTTACGCTGTGCGGCGTTTGCGATAGTAAAAACGGCCCAGCTTTCTACGAAGCAGGGCAACCAACCTTGCTTGCTCTTCAGCGGAGAGGACCCAACCGCGAGAGGTGGACATCAATAGCAACAGCACGGTGCCAAGAGCGGCAATCGTGGGGCCAAGCGTTAGCAGTACGGGAGTGAACAGAAGCAAGAAGGTGGCGCGATCGACGGCCATGCCGTTACGATGGTTGATGTAAATCTGAAAGAGCAAAGCAGTCAGCATCGCTACAGTCGTCGCAACAACCGCGCCGAGCAATCCCCACAAAGGCAACAGCAGCAAGTTCAGCCCGATGTTGGTGACCAGCCCCACCGATAGTGGCCAAACGGCACTGTGCGACTTCTCGGCACACCAGACATAGGTCTGTGCCACGATTAACAAAGCGAACCAAACACACGAAGCGAGCGTCCACGGCATGACAGCCAGGCCTGCGGTGTACTTGTTCTCAAAAGCAAATTGGAACAGGAGCGGACAGAACAGCAGGGCGCCGACGCCTGCGACGAGCATCAAGAGCGTTGTTAGCTTGAGGCCCAAATTGAGGCGTGAAGAGACAAGATCACGGCGTCCCGCTTCCCAGTCATGGCTTAGGTGGGGCGTGAGGGCTCCGACCAATAGAGTGGCAACCGAAACCAACAGTATCGGTACGATCGTACTGGTATGGTAATTCCCCACTTGCTCGATGGCCATTTCGTTTGTAAACACTCCGCAGTGGAGAATCATGTAGCGATCGACCACGGTAAAGACGTTGGTTAGCAAGTTGGTAACCCAAATCCAAATGGCGAACCGCATGAGCGGGGGCCAAAAGTCGCCATGGCCAAGCGTGCCACCCGCATCAGGCGTTCGTTCAAGTCGTAGGAAAGCCCAAACGGAAACCCCGGTGATAGAGACCCAACACGCTGCGGCGTAACCAACCACCAGGCTTGCCGCCGTTGCTTGCCACCAAACAAGCAGCAACAGAGAGAACACCGCAAACCCCATGCTCTGCACAAAGTGCATTGCTGAGACGATGCGGAACGAGCGGAGGCCCGCAAAAATCGCCTCCAGAAAATGGTGCAAGATTACGGTGGCAAGGCAAGCGATCACGCCCACCGCCAAACTGACGTGCGAAGCATCGCCGAACACAAGCTGGGCGACCGCCCCACGATTCCACAGTAGCAGCAAGATGGCCGCCCCCGCGAGCAAGAAAGTCCACGTTGCCGTTCGCCGAAGGAAGAGGCCGAGTCGGCCCTCTTGGCGATATTTTTCGAGGTAACGCCCAAACGAGCCGGGAAGCCCCAGCACGGCCAGCGGTGCGGCGAGCATCAAAAAACCGAAGGCCATTTCCCAAAGACCCAATTGATCCGGATCGAGCCAACGACAAAACAGCACCGCCCGGCCAAAGCCGACGCTCCGCTGAACGACGTTGACCAAGAGCACCAACACGAGGCTCGACGCCAAGGTCTCAGGCGCCAGCCCCACCCGTTGGCGGCGCGGTACTGTTTTGGCTGTTTCTGAAGAAGGTTTAGCCGTTCCTGAGGAAGGAGTGCCCATCTCTAGCGGCTCCCTTTGCTCAAGGCCAATTCACCGGTAGCTAATAACTCTTTTGAAGTGTCTTCCAATAGAAATGCATCGTCGATAATGGGATCCATCGCCCCCAGTTTGCGGGGGTCGAACGTCATCCAATTGCGGAATCGGGCCCCTTCAGGGTCGGCGTGGATTCGTCGCAGATGGAACGGTCCGTGCGTCGGCGAAACATTCCCAGGCAAGTTGTAAGCACCGTACGCTGAGCAAATGCCTTTCATCCCCGCATCGTGAGCAGCAGCGCACGCTTCGGAGGTAAGGTTCTGGGGCAAACCGAACGGGAATGCAAAATAGCGAACCGGCTTACCAATCCACTGCTCAAGGTCTTGTTTCGATCCGAGAAGTTCAGAGGCGATAAAATCAGGGGCGATTGCTTGCCCCATATCAGCGTGGGTGCGTGTGTGGGCACCCATCTCGACGCCCGCGTCAGCCATCGCTCGGATTTCAGACACCGTGTTCGGTTGCAAGCAGACGCCTGCCTCTAGGTCGTGGGCAAAGGCCGTTTGGTTTCGCACGATGTCGGTCGAAACAAAATAAGTAAACGGTATCTTGCGCCGCAAAAGCAACGGAATGGCGAATTCGCAATTGTCGGCATAGCCATCGTCGAACGTGATCGCCACAGCGGGGCGATGGCTTGTTTGATCGGCAAGACGTTGCTGAGCCTCAGCAAGCGAGACGAAGTCCAACCGCCGGGCAAGCCAATTTATCTGGCGCTCAAACGCCTTGGTCCCCATGGTCCAACCATTAGGGTGGGTGTCGGCAATGCGGTGATAGAACAGCACGCTCACCGGCGCACAGCCTACGGCGCTCAGATGCTCGATCGCCTGACGGCGCCGGCGGGCGGTGGCTAGCCGGTAAGCATCCAACAAAGTTTGTCGAAGAAGGTTCATTCGTGAAGGGGGGTATCAATCGGTGTTGGCAGACCGGTTTGCTGGCGCCAGTAGCTCAACTGTGTAGCTCAACTGTGCCCCACGCTGGAGGGATAGCAAACCGTAGCGGCCGGTTCTTGGCAGATGATGCAAAAACGCCACGTTGGAGGCCTCTTGGGGACATTCTCGTAGCTTCTTCGATGCGCTAAGTCGCAAGAAACACCCCCTTTTAGACCTAAAAACCAGCTTCAAACCAGACGGACACTTTTCTGGCACTAGGCTTGCACATGGAGTTTCTCGCTAGCGTTCTGTCGTACGTGTAATACGCAGCGAAGCGCTCCCTTCTGGACCTTATGAGTAGCCTCTTATGTCAACCGCCCCTGTGAGCCTCACTCCACAAGAAATTTTCCGCTTGGCCAAGCGTCATCGGACCCTGCTGCTGGCTCCAGCGATTATCGGTGCCTTTCTGGCAGCGTTTTCGACGTTCGTTTTACCTCGCTACTGGAGTGCCGACCAAGGCTTGCTCATTCGTAGCGACGCCGCCGGTTATGCCGACCAACGTCTTGGCAAGTTCACCGACTTGGCGGAAATGAAAACGGTTCAAGAGACCCTGCTCGAATTGGCAAAAAGCCGAAGCGTGGTGACGGCGGTTCTCGAAGAGGTGGGGCCGCCAAGCCGTCGCTTCTTTAGCTCTTGGCCAACGCCTACGGACATTGAAACTTTCCGAAAGCACCTTCATTTCGCCCCTCCCGGCGGAGCCGAGTTTGGTAAGACCGAAGTATTTTACTTAGGCGTTCGTGCCAAGAGTAGCGAACGGGCCGTCGCGCTCGTCAAGTCGCTTACGACTCAACTCGAACAGCGGATGCGAGGCCTTCGTGACCAGCGTGCCGCTAGCATGGTGAAGGAGGTCGAACTTTCCGTCCATCTCGCCCGCGAAAGCCTGCACGAACAAGTTAAAAAACTCACGACGTTTGAGCAAGCAGTAGGGGCAGATCTGGTTGAACTGCGCCATCTTTCTTCGCCCAACGGTGGGCAAAGTGGATTTGGCCAGCAAATCCTTGCCATCGAGCGGGAGCGGCGGCAATTGGCGGAACAGAGTGGGCAGAACGAAGCCTTGCTCAAAGAGCTACAAGCGGCTGTGAAGGACCCGACGCGACTCGTCGTTACACCAGACCGATTGCTTGCCAGCCAGCCAGGCCTGCGGCGTCTTAAAGAAGGCTTGATCGAGGCCCAATTGGCCATTGCCCGAATCGGAGGGGCTCGCACGGGCGACCATCCGTTTGTTCAATCGGCACGTCAGGCACAAAGGCAGGTACAAGTTCAACTAACCGAAGAATTGCCAGCCACCATCACGAGTGTTCAACTGGAGCTAGCGGTTGCTGAGAAACATGAGGCAGAGCTTGCCGCCCAGATTGAGCAACTCCGTGTCCGATCAGCAAGCCTTGCTGGGAAGCGTTCGAGCTACGCTGAATTGACGGCGAGCGTCGATGCCCAAACCCACGTGCTCGAACGGGCCCTGGGGCAACTGGCCGATGCCAAGTCGCATGAGGCAGGAGCCGCTTCGGCAAGCTTGCTGGCCCGTATCGACCGTGTTGAAGCGGGCGTCCGGGCTCTTGGCCCTCGTCGTGCGGTTGTCACGGCTGCGGGCGGCCTAGCGGGACTGATCCTGGGGGCTTCGCTCGTGTTTGTTTTCTACGGCCCCACGCCAGAGGGAGGCCCTTCCGCTCCGTCGACCACAGCTACGCCGGAATCCCACCCCCTACCAAGAAACAGCCCCACGGCCACCGACGACTTTGGTTTCTCCGACATTTGGTCCAAGCCTCCGTCGCCGAAGGAGTTCGCCTGGAAGAACAGCCCCCTGTCCAACATTCCAGCAAGCTTTCCAACCGATGCTTCTGTAGCAACCGGCGAAACGGTTGCAACCAGTGTTTGACAGGGGCGATCAGCTAAGGAGGATTAGGTATTTCCTAAAAAAGCTGACCGCTTTACCGTTCCTTGCTCACCAGCACGAAGTAAGATTTCTAAACGATTTTTTTGCGTTAGCTCTCTGGTTTCGTCATGCTTGTTCCCCTCCTTCTGCTCGCGGTGATCGCCTGTTTGTGGCTCAGTGTGTGGGGGCCGTCGCTAGCTGGTCGTTGTTCGATGCTCTCGCTCGTGCTGACGGTGGTTGTGGTCGGTTATGTCTTCGGCTACGAGCTGTGGCATCTTCACGCAGGGCCCTTGCCACTGACATTGGATCGACTGCTATTGCTGGCCGTGGCTGGTCTGTTGGGTTGGCGACTCTTACGAGGGCAGGTCCACAAAACACCGCTGGTTCTTACCGATTGGCTCTTGGGCCTAACGGTCGCTTGGCTGACGCTCAGTTGCCTGCTCCATCGTCCGGGGGATGCGACGACGCTGCCTGACTCGCCCATGTTTCGCCTGTTGGTGAGCTTTTGGATTCCAGCATTCCTTTACGGGATTCTCCGTTTCGAGCGAATCGATGGCGCGAAGGCTCGTCGCGTTCTGGTCGTGTTCGCTTCGCTTGGGGTTTATTTGGGAGTGACCGCCCTGCTGGAAACGGCCGGTGTTGGGTCGCTCATTTTCCCTCGGTACATTGCCGACCCAGAACTGGGCACCCACTTTGGTCGTGCCCGCGGACCGGCTCTTAATTCCGTCAGCTTGGGGACTTACCTCAGCGTGACGGCTGCTGCCGCTTGGTTGCTCATCCCTCGTGCTTCGCGCAGGATGAAGCTCTTCTGGCTTGGCGGTGCAGGTCTGATGGCGTTGGGCGTTCTGCTGACTTATACCCGTTCGACTTGGATCGGGTTGGCAGGGGCCGTGGTAATGGTCCTTTGCCTCCAGTTGCCCCGCCGCTTGCGAACGCCCGCGTTTGTTTTGGCCGGTGTGTTAGGCGTTGCTTTCCTGGCGGTTGGCAAAGATGCCCTCTCCCACCTTAAACGAGAAGACTCGGGCGAAGTCTCGGCCCATTCCGTTCAGCAGCGGACGGCGTTTGCCTATGTCTCGCTACGCATGTTCCAAGACCATCCGCTAGTGGGAGTCGGATTTGGTCGTTTCTTCGATCAGAAGCTCCCTTATCTCACGGATCGTAGGCAGTCGTTTGAGCTTGAATCACTCCGCAACCTGCACCACCACAATACGTTCCTGAGCCTACTGACGGAGACCGGCTTGCTTGGCCTTGCCGCTTACGCTGGCATCCTTGCCGGGTTGGGCCTGGGCGGCTGGCGGCTGGCCCATTGTGAGCACGTTGATCCCGACTGCCGTCGGCTCGGCCTGTTGATGATTGGCACACTTGCGATTTATTTGCCTTCGGCCTTGTTCCACGACCTGACGCTTCTCCATAGCGACCAGTGGCTTCTGTTCACCGTTGGCGGAGCAACGATCGGTTGCCTTGTGAACCGCCCTACGGGTGCTGCCATTGCCCAACCAATTCGTTTTCCCATTTCTCTTCCCTCCTTCCCTGCAACCCTTACGCCACAAAGTCTCATGCCGACTCCAGTCAATGCAACCAATGCAAAGCGTATTCAACTCTTCGGCATGACGATTGATCGACTGAAGATCGATGAAGCAGCCGACCGATTGCTTGATTGGAGCACCGATTCGGAGAGCAACGAGAGATGCCGGTATGTGGTCACGCCCAACGTCGATCATGCCGTCATGCACCAAGAGCAACCAGAGCTTCGGGCTGCCTACGACAAGGCGGCAATGATTGTCGCCGACGGGGCACCACTGATCGCCGCCTCACGGTTGTTGGGAAAGGGGCTCCCGGAACGCGTTGCGGGCAGCGATCTTGCGCCGCGGCTGCTTGAAATGGCATCCGCTCAGTTTACCCCTGGACGCGAACCGTTGAGGGTCTTTTTGCTAGGAGCAGGTCCCGGCGTTGCCGACCGGGCAGCGGAGAAAATCCACCTCCGTTGGCCGGGCGTTGAAGTTGTCGGCACCCATTGCCCCCCGCTTGGGTTTGAACAAGATAAAGCAGAAAATGAACGTATTCTCACCGCCATTTCCGCCGCAAAGCCGGATGTGCTTCTCGTAGGCCTTGGCGCTCCAAAGCAAGAGCTGTGGGTCCATCGCTACCACCAGCGAATCGATGCCCGAGTGGCCCTTTGCATCGGAGCGACGATCGACTTCCTGGCGGGAGAGAAAAAACGGTCGCCCGTTTGGCTCCAGCGGATCGGCATGGAGTGGGCCCACCGCCTCTTGAGCGAACCACGCCGTTTGGCAAGTCGCTACGCTCGCGATGCCTGGATTTTCCCCCAACTGGTGCTGGCAGAGTGGTTCGCCAGTCGGCATACAGCGAGCTAAAGGCGAGCGGTGCGGGCGTCAGCCCCCCGATACAAGTTGTGACGTGCCACCATCGGGGGGCTAACGCCCGCACCGCTCGCCTGCAAGAATCCCCTCCATGCTCCTCTTAGATAACGACGACTCTCCGGCACACACGATTGTCCTAGCCATCGATGGCCTCCGGGCCGCCGCTTTGGGGGCCTACGGCGCGACGACTTATGCAACACCGACCTTCGACCAGTTTACGGCGGAGGGCGAACTCAC
>JAJRUA010000365.1 GCA_024278035.1 Planctomycetota bacterium
AGCACGACTCGAAGCAGCCGGTGACGATGCCGAGGCACAATTTGAAGTCGGCATAGACCACGCTGCCGAGCAGTCGCAAGGCCTGATCGACGCCGGCGCCCCTGGCCTGCACTACTACGTCCTCAATAAATCAGAAGCCACGAGCCGCGTCCTACGGAAAATCACGATTCCCTCCTGAGACGGCTTAAGTAAAAACAGATCGCACTCGAAGAAGAATTAGACGCGGAGCAATGTAGCTTCTTATTGTCTTACCGCACGTCCCCAAACCGTCAGGTACTTCGGTCTTATTCGACCGCTGGATACTCTTCCTGATAGGCATTGGAGGCTTTTAACACGGCATCACCCAGTGGATGATCTGACCGGACAACGCCTGGACGACTATCAGTTGCTTCGGCTGCTGGGACGGGGGGCGATGGCGTCGGTTTATTTGGCCGATCAGGCTTCGCTAGACCGCCGTGTGGCGGTGAAGGTGCTCAAGGCCCATCTTGCGAAAGACGAGGCCTCGGTCGAACGATTTCAGCACGAAGCGCGTGCAGCGGCGTCGCTTGTTCATGCGAACATTGTGCAAGTTTATGAAGTCGGCACGGCCGTGGCTGCTGGGGGGGAATGGCGTTACTTGGCTCAGGAGTACGTTCCGGGCGGCACGCTGGGCCAACAGGTTCAGCGCAAGGGAACGCTCTCGCCAGCACAAGCCCTGGGCGTGCTTTGGCAAGTTGCCTCGGCTCTGTCGGTGGCGGCCCGTCAAGGGATCGTCCATCGCGATATCAAGCCGGATAACTTGATGGTCGATCGGTCGGGCGAAGTGAAAGTGGCCGATTTCGGCCTTGCACGGCTTATCGAGACAACCGATCCGCGTAGGACACAAATCGGCATTGCCCTCGGAACGCCTCTCTACATGAGCCCTGAGCAAATCGAAGGGCGTGAAATCGATTCGCGGAGCGATCTCTACTCGCTCGGCGTGACGACCTATCACCTTTTGACGGGCGCCACCCCTTTCGCTGGCGACACGCCCCTCTCCGTTGCCGTTCGGCACCTTAACGAAGCCCCTCAGCCGGTGGCCGAGCGTCGTCAAGGATTGCCGGCAGAACTTGCTGCCGTGGTCGATCGGCTGATAGAAAAGTCGCCCGACGATCGCTACGCATCGCCGGATGATTTGTGCGACGCTTTGCGCCATGTGGCTGCTCAAGCCGAAGCGGCCGGTTGGGCCGAGGGAAAGACGATCGACGCATCGGCCCTTCGTAGCGGTGTTTTTTCCTCTTCTCACAAAGAAACAGAACTATTGTCTGCCGCGATGCGGTCAGAGACCTCCCTCGCCCGGTCCGCACGGACAGATCGCAAACGCTGGCTTGCGGTGGGAGGAGGGCTTTTGCTCGGAGTGCTCGCTGCCTTGCTGAGCGGGCGTGGTTCTTCGCTCTTACCGGAAATGGATCGAGCTGCCGTCGAGAGAGAAACAACGGTCAAGGAACAACTGTATCGGGCAAAAATGGTGAGCACACCAGCCGCTTGGCAGGCAGTCGAAGAGTTTTTTCCCGACGCGCCCGAGTTTTATCACTTGCTTGCCCAGCGCGGTTACGCCGGTGACATGCTGGCCGCTGAGAAATACCGCCTCGCCCTACCAGCCCTTGAGCGACTAGCCGATCGTAAGGCAGACCAACCTGAGTTTGCCCATTATGGCCAAGCAGGCCTCATCGTTGCCTACACTCAGCTTGGACTTGAATCCGAAGCACGCGAAGTGCTTGGACAATTGCCGAGCGACGCGCAGAAGTCGCTCCGCGATCAGTCCCCAGGTCTTGCCGCTCAACTTCGACGAGCTTTTGCCAAATTGAATCGCTCTAAAAACTGACCTCTTACGGACACGTCCCGCAAGCTTTCGGGCCTTCGGTCTTTCTCAGGCCGCCGGGGCTCTTCCTAATGAGTTTTAGGATCGGCACTCAAACGGTAACGTGATCGGCAGAATCGCGTAGCTTAGAACGCCGCAGGCGGGGGCGACGCTTGCCAGAAAAGTGGGGGGCCTGCGATTCGCCCCGGGGCGTCGAACGTCGCTGACGGACCTCTCCAAGCCGGTCGCCCAACAGCGTTGCGCCGATGAATAGCCACACCAGGGTGAAGGAAATCGCTAGTAAGGACTCGATCCAATGAAACGGCATGGGACGCCTCTCCAGTTCTGTCTGGTTGGGGCACGCTCCATGTGCGCTGGGTTCTTGGCCAGGCAATCCATGCCCGCCTCTCCCCCTTTCCATCGGCCATGCTAGCTGCCGGGGTGCAGTCAAATGCTAGTAGGCCGGATAGCTCAATCGGTCCAGCCAACCCGAAAAATCACGCAGAATGCACCTTTCGTGCTTACTTAAGGTATTTTCGCCGGTTTTTTTGTCAATATGCACAAAACGTACATTTTCGGGGTGAAGTGGGCCACCTCCCGTGGTAGATTTCGACTCACCGAGTGTTCGTATGTCCACCACACTGGAGACAAGCCATGATGCCCCTAATTGCAATGCCCCTGGCCACAAACACCCTATCTACAACCAACCTGAAAGGGCCACGGATTCTCCCTTTCTGCGCCTTCCCAGGAGGGCCATCCCCCGAGGAGGACTGGGAGACCGACGAGCCGTTTGGCGACTTCTGCGAGCCCGATATCTTCGTTCCTGACGAAGAAGCTTTTCCAGAGCCGGGCGACTTTTGGATCGATGACGACGACTGGGAAGAGGCTGCCTAAGAGCCTGTCCCTGGGCCCCCTAGAAGGGCATCCGGGCGTTTCCTGGCCCATTCTCTTACTTACTTCCTCTACCGCGTTTAGGGAGATTTCCATGCTGACATTGCAAACAGTTTTAGAAGTGAAAAAATTGCTGGGGAAGGGGCTGTCGCAGCGAGAAGTGGCTCGACAATTGGGCGTAGGGCGGGCAACCATCGGAGCCATCGCCTCGGGAAAACGAGGGCTTCATGGCCGCTTAGAAAGTTCTTGCAAAAGTAAAAACAACGATCATTGGTCCGAATTGACCGGCGATTTTGTGCGTTGCCCCGAATGCGGGTCAAAAGTCCTATTGCCGTGTGTCGGCTGTGCGGCCCATCGTTTTCGCCATCAAGCACGACGCCAACCTAACGAGGCGTCCAGCAGGGCGGCTTAACTGGCTGGCCTTGCCTGCTGCATTCGGAACAATCGTCACGGCTTCTGTCAACTTTCACTCTTCTTTCGCCACGAACCAACACGCGCCACCAATCCTAGTGGCATACTTGTGCGGCTTGCCACTTGGCCACTGCCGGGGCCCTGCTCGAATCTTGTTCGAGTGGGGCTTTCGGCGTTTTTAGGTCCTTTGGCTTTCTCCTGGACGCAACCATCGGCCAATTGGCAGTGCGACAAAGCATCGCTAAACTGACGTGTCTCACGGCTTGTGCAGTGTGACCCATTTGCCACAACCCCTTAGGCCCCCTTTGTGTTAGGAGGCTTCTTCTTTCAATTACGGACAGGATGCTTCACATGAGTGACGTAGCAGGCGAAGTAGCCCAACTCACAATCGGTGACAAAACAACCGAACTGCCACTGATCGTTGGCACGGAAAACGAGGTTGGCCTCGATATCGCAAAGCTACGCGCCGAAACCGGCGCCATCACACTCGACGAAGGGTTCGTCAACACGGGCTCCACCAAGAGCGCCATCACCTACCTCGACGGGACGAAAGGCCTACTTCGCTATCGTGGTTATCCGATCGAGACGCTTGCTGCCAATTGTGACTTTGTCGAAGTCGCCTACCTGCTTCTGCATGGCGAACTCCCTTCTGAGCCACAAATCGAAGACTTCCGCACCGAAATTACTCACCACTCGATGCTGCACGAAGGGATGCGCAAGTTCTACGACGGCTTCCAGTACGATGCCCACCCGATGGCAATCCTCAGTTCGGCCATCCACGCGCTCTCGACCTTCTACTCCCAATCCTTGAGCGTCACGAGCGAAGAAGGCATTCGGCGATGCACCATGCGGCTCTTGGCCAAAGTGCCGACGATCGCTGCTTACGCCCACAAAAAATCCATCGGCCAGCCATTCATCTATCCCGAAAACAAGCTCGGCTACTGTGAAAATTTCTTGCAGATGATGTTCTCCGTGCCTGCCGAAGACTACGAGGTCAATCCGATCCATGCCGAAGCGCTCAACATGCTGTTGATCGTCCATGCCGACCATGAGCAGAACTGTAGCACCTCAACCGTGCGAATGGTCGGGTCGGCCGATGCCGATCTGTTTGCCTCTATTTCGGCAGGCGTCGCAGCACTTTCGGGGCCGCTCCACGGGGGTGCCAACGAAAAGTGCGTTGCCATGCTGGAGCAAATCCTTGCTGACGGCGGCAACGTAGACAAATACGTTGAGATGGCCAAGGACAAGACCAAAAATTTCCGCCTGATGGGCTTCGGCCACCGCGTTTACAAGAACTTCGACCCCCGGGCGAAAATCGTCAAAGCCGCTTGCGACAAGTTGCTCAAAGAGCAAAAGATCAACGATCCGATCTTCGACATCGCCCAGCGTCTTGCCGAAGTGGCCCTCACCGACGACTACTTCATCGAGCGAAAGCTTTATCCGAACGTCGATTTTTATTCCGGCGTTATCTATCGTGCGCTTGGCATCCCCGCCGAAATGTTCACGGTGTTGTTCGCGATCGGTCGCCTGCCGGGCTGGATTGCCCATTGGCAAGAGATGCGCAACAGCCCCACCAAGCGGATCAGCCGCCCTCGCCAAATCTACACTGGCCCGACCGAACGCGATTTCGTGCCACTGGCAAAGCGTTGAATCCGGAAAAAGAGACCCTCCAAAAGGACGGGGCCGTGTTGGGCTTTCAGCCGCGAGGAGTATAAATCAAACCGGAGCTTCTTCGGATGGTACCCACTTCGACTCCTTCTTCACGCCATCATCGCCCGGAGTTCATGGTCCGTCTCGGGCTCGCCCCCCCTTACTCGGTCGAAGATGTCAAAACGGCGTACCGGGATTTGGCGAAAATTGCTCATCCCGACCATGGAGGATCGGCCCATGAGTTTCAAGTTCTGCACGAGGCTTTTGAGCGAGCCCAACAGTACCTAGCTCATCGCAGCGATCGACGAAAATGGATCGCCAGCCAGATGGAAAGCTACCTCAACTCGCAGAGGTTGACGGAACAACTGGAAGGGCTTGGTGCCGAGGTGACAAACGGTGCGATTGATTGGCTTGAAAAATCGTTTGGTGATTTTGCGCAACTTACCGAGGCGGTTACCGCCGTTCGCCTTGAGGATTCACCTGCAGCAGACGAATTGATTCATCTGTTGGTCGATCAACAATCCTTGCTAAACGAGTTGACTCACCTCGAGTTACCCGGTTGCCAAGTATCGGACG
>JAJRUA010000366.1 GCA_024278035.1 Planctomycetota bacterium
CGATGGAAGTGGCCGCTTGCCCTTGGGCACCCCAACACCGGCTCGTGCGGATCGGCATCAAAGGGCGTGAAATCAAAACAGAAAAGCGGCCCCTGTCGAACTTGGTCTTCTTGGTCGATGTCTCGGGGTCGATGAGCCAGCCGAACAAACTGCCATTGCTGGTAAACGGGCTCAAACGGCTCACCCGCCAATTGGGTGAGAACGACCGGGTGGCGATCGTTGTCTACGCTTCGAGCCAAGGCTTGGCACTGCCCAGTACGCCAGGCTCTGAGCGTTCGACCATTCTCTCGGCACTCGGTCGCTTGGCAGCCGGTGGCTCGACCGCCGGGGGGGCCGGTATCCGGCTCGCCTACGAAGTCGCTCAGGAAAATTTTATAGCGGGTGGCGTGAACCGAGTTTTGCTCTGCACCGACGGGGATTTTAATGTCGGCCTCTCTGACCGCAACGGCTTGGGTGATTTGGTCCAGCACAAGGCAAAAGAGACGGGCGTCTTCCTTTCGGTCCTCGGCTTTGGTCGTGGCAATCTCAATGACGCGATGATGGAGACGATCTCCAACCGGGGCAACGGCAACTACGCCTACATCGACAACGACCGCGAAGCCCACCGAGTGCTCGTCACGCAAATGTCGGGCACGCTCGTTACGATTGCCAAGGACGTAAAAATCCAAGTCGAGTTCAACCCGGCCCACGTCGCCAGCTATCGGCTGATCGGCTACGAAAACCGAATGCTACGGACCGAAGATTTTAATAACGATGCGAAGGACGCCGGCGAGATCGGTGCGGGCCACACGGTGACGGCCCTGTATGAGATCGTGCCGAAGGGGGTTGTGTTGCCCGCCGGGGCCGATCCGCTCAAGTACCAGCAGGCAGACTCCGTCGCAACCGAAGTTCCTGATTCCGACGAAATGCTCACGCTCAAGATTCGTTACAAACAACCCGACGGCAACGTGAGCACCAAGCTCGAGTTCTCGCTCGTGGACGAAGGCCAGTCGATTGGCTCGGCAAGCAATGACTTCAAATTCGCCAGTGCTGTGGCCAGTTTCGGCATGTTACTGCGGAACTCGGAGCATCGGGGCGAAGCGACCTTCGCAACGGTCTTAGAGTTGGCCGAAGAAGGGCTTGGAGCCGATCCTCGGGGAGACCGTAGTGAGTTCATCGGCCTCATCCGTAGGGCGCAAACCTTGCGTGGCGAATAGCGACGGCTCTTACCCCGTCTCAGTACGCGTTTTTTTGTCCGAAGACGACTAGCACCGTGCGCGCCAGAATTTCAAGGTCCATCGTGAAAGACCAAGTGCGGATGTACTCATGATCGTAACGAACGCGGCCTTCCATTTTGTCGATCGTATCCGTCTCGCCACGGAAGCCCATCACTTGGGCAAGGCCCGTGATGCCCGGCTTCACTTTGTGACGAAGCATGTAACCATTGATGAGCGATCGGTACTCTTCGTTATGGGCCGTCGCATGAGGACGCGGGCCAACAAGACTCATCGAACCACCGATCACGTTGAAGAGCTGCGGCAGCTCGTCGAGGCTGGTTCGACGAATAAAGCGTCCAACGGGGGTGACACGCGGATCCTCTTTTGTTGTCTGCTGGATCGTCTCCCCTGCTTCGCCCGGCTGGCACTGGTCGGTGCGCATGCTGCGGAACTTCCAGACCATGATCTCACGACCATCTAGTCCATAGCGTTTCTGGCGAAAGAAGACGGGCCCCCGGCTCGTAACTTTTACGGCAGCGGCAACGATCGCCATTGGAATGGCAAGTAGGAATAGCATCAGCGTGGCAAAAATCATATCCGCAGATCGCTTTAGCAAACCATCAATACCAAACAAGGGGTTTTCATGAATACTCACGGCTGGAAGACCGCCGACGTTGGTCAGCCGGGCGTGCAGCAGCTCGAAGACAAAAAAATCAGGCACGATGTAAACATCAGCCGTCGTATCCGCCAAACGCGTCAGCACGTTGCGCAGCCGCGTCTCCGCTCGCATGGGAAAGGTCAGATAAACCGTATCAATCTCACCAGCCCGACAGGCGGCGATCAGCTCCGGCACGCTTCCGACCATTTCGCCCACTTCGACAGGAAGCTCCGCCTTGCGTGCAGGGGTTGCTCGGTTCGTCCTCCTCGCCGATTGTTTGTTTGCTGGCCGGGTCCGTTTTTCTTTACCGTTGCTTGCCCCTCCTTTAGAGGAGCGACGATCTGCTTGCGAACGACGGTCCGCGTAGCGATCGTCAAAGAACCCAACGATCTTCATGCCGTACTGTGGAGCGTCGGCCAAATTTTTTGCCAACTGGACTCCCAAATCATTGACGCCACAAATGGCCACTCGGCGTGTGTTCCAGCCTTGTGATTGCAACCGGCGCTGAAGGACACGAAGCGTCAGGCGCAGGCTGACCATGGCGATGGGGGTAAACGTAATCCAGAGGACCTTGGTTTCGTACGAAAAACGAGCGTTGTAGGCGGTCATCAACCCGATGCCAAGCAGGATGGCAACCGTGTAGGCCCAGGTGAGCGCCAAGCAGCCGAGTTCGCCCCGTAGTTTGGCTCCGCGCCAGCTACGATAGACGCCCGTCATTTCACTGATGGAATGGAAAGCAACAATTGCCGCTGCCGTCACGCCGATCCACTCGTTTAAGAGCGACAAGCCGGCATCGCCCCCTTCAGGGGTCCACTGCGAAGCGATGTAGGAGACCCCCAAAATCGCCACCGCATCGACCACCCGGTGGACGCTGTGGATCAGAGAGGGGGTGGATTGAATTCCTTGTCGGGGAGACGACATCAGCGTAGCAGGGGTGAGGGTTGGAAGCGTTGGCAGTCGGGAGCATAAACCCACGATAAAAGAGCCCAAAATCCCCTGGCGGGAACCGGCTGTAGAAACTTAGGTCGTAATGAGAGAAACTCATGGGTAACTCGCCATGCCAATAAGGTGTACGTTGCTAGTTAGCGAAGCGCTCTGGTCCGGTTATGGCGATCCTAGGAATCAGAGCGGCAAGCCGGCAAGCGAAGGAAATGGAGAACCTCAAGATGCAATGCAAAATCTCAATGTTGTTAGAAGGTAGAAGGACCAGCCGCAGGCGGAAGCCGCGGACTCAGACATCAGACCGCGGCTTCCGCCTGCGGCTAGCAACTTGGATGCGACTTTGCCTTTTTGTCTTTGTTGGTCTCGCCACCGGTCCGCTTGCTGCCCAGGAAACGGGTTCAGCACGCGCCACGCGCCAGGCTCTTGAAGAAACCATGAAGGAAGGCAACTGGGGCGAAGCGCTGGCGATGGCCAAGGCGCGCCTTGTTACGCCTGATGCCGTACCGGCGGATCTTGCCGCGGTGATTGAATGCTTAGCGCGGCTGGACCGTTTTAGCGAAGCGGATTCGATTCTTGAGCGAGCCATTAAGCAACACCGTGATCGACCGGAGATGCTTGTTGCGGTGGCAGAACAGTACGGCCGGTTGCCTCACTATGGCTTCGAGGTCAGGAGCAAGTTCCGCCGCGGCAACCATCGTGGCGGCGGCCAGTCGTTATTTGTCAATGCAGCCGACCGCGTTCGGCAAATACGCTTGCTCCACGAGGCCGTTGAAACAAAAGGTCTGAGCGCCCCTCTGCGATCCCTCGCTTGCCAACAATTGGCTCAAGCCCTCAGGGCCAATCGTCGTGGACGATCCGCATGGCGATTGCAAACGCTAACCGACCTAGAAGAACTTCCTGAACCGGTGCTCTGGAACCGCGGCCAAATAGGTCGCTTTGTTGTCAACAGGGTGCCCCAAAGCGATCCCCCCGTCCATGCCGACGGTACGCCCGTTCTCTATTCCATCCCCGTCGATTGGAAATCGGCTCGCAGCGATGGCGAACGGTGGCGTTGGGCCCTGGCCGAAGCCTCTCAGGAGAAGTGGAGCGATGTCGAGTACGCCAACTTTCTGCGTAATCAATTCGGCGTGCAAACCCTCGCCCAAGCAGGATGGTTCCGCGAGAGCAAAGGGGAGGTCGATCCTGATGATCTGACGAGCGTTGCCGCTATCGGCACCTTAAAGGATGACGAAACGATCGCCCGCTTGGCAACGGGCGTCCGGCGGTTTCAATTGCCGGAGGGACACCGCTACATCGAGTTGTATGAACGGCACGAGCAATGGGGCACGCTGGCCAACTTGCGGCTCAATCGCCAGCAACGCACCAAGGCTGCCGATGCTCTGCGTAAGGAACTCGGAAAGACCCATCCCCAATCTCGCCAAGCCTTGCAGCAGCAGGTGGACCAAATCGTCCAACCCTGGGCACGATTCGACCGAACCAAAACACAGGTGGCAGGCAAAGAGATTTCTCTGCGGCTGACCCATCGAAACACAAACCGTATTGAACTCGTAGCTCAAGCAATCGACCTGAAGCGTTTGCTAGAAGATACGAAGGCTCTTCTCGAAAGCGACCCTGAGAAGAGCCAGCATCCCGATTTGCGCATTGAGGATCTCGGGTACCGATTGATCGAGAAGCAAAGCGAACGTTACTTGGGAGATGAAGTCGCTAGGTGGACCGTTGATGTCGACTTGGGGAGGGACCATGCTGACACGGAGACACTCCTTACCACGCCACTCAAGAAAGCAGGCGCTTATTTTGTAACCGCCCACGCTTCTGCGGAGGCAGCGCCGATAAACATCGTTGCCTGGGTTGCTGATACGGTTCTCACTCGCAAACCGACCCAAGCAGGGGCCCTCTATGCGGTGCTCGATGCTCACGATGGCAAACCCATGGCGAAGGCTTCAGTTGAGCTTTTCGGATACCGCTGGATACACAATGAAAATCGTACGAAGCGACGTATCGAAACGCGTCGTTTAGACAGGGCGTCGGATGCCGACGGATTAGTCGAAATCGCCCTCGACACCCCGGACAAAGAGCAGCCTTTTCACTGGCTTGCAACGGCCACAACCGCCGAGGGCCGCCTCGCTTTCCTGGATTTCGACTCGCTTTGGGGGCGGCCTCAACCGACTGAACCTCCGAAAAACGTCAAAACCTTTCTCGTCACGGATCGCCCCGTCTATCGGCCCGAACATACGGTGGAGTTCAAGGCCTGGATCGCCCGGCCTGACTACCAATATGCCACGACAGACGATTCGCCAGAAAAGCCTTCGGAGTATGCCCATAAGGCATTTCAGGTGGAGGTTCGCGACGCCCGAGGCGAAACGGTCGGGAAACAGCAACTCACCTCGAACGCTTATGGCGGGATCGTTGGCAAGTACACGTTGCCCCCCGGTGCAACGCTCGGCCAGTATTGGATTCACGTTGTCGGCTTCGGCAGCGGTAGCTTTCGTGTGGAAGAGTATCGCAAGCCGGAGTTTGAAGTAACCGTCGAAGCGCCCCAAAAGCCAACACGGCTTGGCGAACCGTTCGAGGCGACGATTCGTGCGGCTTACTACTTCGGATCCCCTGTTACGGTGGGGACGATGAAATACAAGGTGACTCGTACGGAGCGCTCGTCGCATTGGATTCCTCCCGGGCCGTGGGATTGGCTCTATGGCCGCGGTTACGGTTGGCTTGGCCAAGAAGCAACCTGGCGAAGCGACTGGCAACGTTGGGGCTGTATCTGTCCTCCGCCTTGGCTTCCGGTCTCCCATGGGCCACCTGATTTGGTGGCCGAAGGCGAGGCAACGCTTGACGCCAACGGTGAGTACCGCCTACCGATTGAAACGACCGAAGCCCTCTTGCGACGGCCTCATGGCAACCATCAATACACGATCACTGCCGAAGTAACCGACGCATCGCGTCGAACGATTGTGGGCATTGGCCAAGTGCTTGCCACGCCCAAGCCAGTTGAGGTAACCGTGTGGCTTGATCGGGGTTACTACGAAGTCGGTGACACGATCTCCGCAACCATCGCCAC